>JBEPZC010000046.1:0-7465 GCA_041641035.1 Candidatus Bipolaricaulota bacterium | reverse complement strand
CATGTTGGACAATCCCTCTCTTCCTCCGTGGTAATCTGCTCTGGGGAAGCCTCTCGGCCCTCATTGTGCTAGCAGGCATCGCACGCACTGTAGCCTTAGAGATCCAGCAGAGAAGGCAAAAAGCATAAATAAATATTGAAGGGGGATACCGAATGGAAGAATTTCTGCGCTCGCCCGTGGGCACGTTCTTGTTGTTTCTCGTGAGTGCCGGACCGTTCTTGCTGAGCGGGCTGGGGTGCATCTGGCGCTGGAAACCTAGCTGGATCATCATGGGGGAACTATTGCTAGCGCTGATAGTAATCGTGGCCTGGGCAATTGGTAATCTGCTAGCAGCATGGGTGTTAGGAGTTCTCTTGATCTCCTCCCTGGGGATGATAGGAGTGGGCTGGTGGAAACAGAAACAAGGGATGCCCACACAAAGCTGAAGCGATAATAACAATGCCGCAGCTAGCAGTTGATGGTGCCCCCTGAACGCTATCAACGCCAACTGGCGCCACCTCCTTAGTACCAGTAATATAATTGGGAGAGATTGACTTGCAGCAAAGAGAAGGGGCAAGGAGAATAGTGGCTCGGAGAAAGCTAGCAGTAGCCCTATTGGAGCTTGTGGTATTGATCTTAGTGCTGTGTGGCGGCTTCTCCACACGCGGTGCTTCTGACACAGCTATTCAGCAAACGACTGATGCGTGGGTGGATGATGACGACCCAACGTGCAGCGGTAAACAACCCTGCTTCTCCACCATCCAAGCAGCAGTGGATTCCCTCGAGCAAGGCACAGTGCATATTTTCCCCGGGCGCTATCGGGAAAACGTAGTCATCACCAAGAGCGTCTCCATGACAGGAGAAGGGGCCTGGGAATTCAAAGGGGTTCGGGAACTGGTCCGACTGGAACCTCAGGACCCACTCAAACCGACAATTCTTGTTAAAGGAGTAGGGGTAAAGACTATTAGTGCCTTAGAGATTGTCGCGGGCACAGCAGGAATCCAGGTCGAGGACGGTGGTGTTGGTAGTATTACCAATAATCGTGTCATAGGTGGCCTAAAAGCGGGGATCCGTCTGGTGCGCTCTGGAGGGAGCATCTTTAGCAATGAGATCATTGGAACTGGTAGCGAAGTTACCATGTCTGGGATCGAAATCGAGGATGGCCCTGCTTATATCAGCACGAACTCTATCACTCACGTCCAGCAGGGCTTAGTCATCCTAAGGCAGAAGTATCTAGCTCCTCAGATTGGTGTTCAGCACAACACGTTCAGTAGAAATCTGATTCACGTTTCGTTGCAGGGACAGGCAAGAGTGTGGATGAGCTTGAACCACTTTGCCAATGGCGATATTGCCATCGAGCTGCAAGACCAAGCCTGGGCTCAAATCGTATCGAACCAACTATTGGCCAACGAGGTGGGGATTCTTCTCAACGACCAGAGTCAAGCATCCATTCAGCTTAACTCTCTCCTGAACAATTGGATCGGGATTCAAACCGGTGGCCCTCTGTTTTACGATGGTGTAGGCTGGTCTTTCAGTAGGCAGACCAAGCAACAGAACCCACAGTTCGAGATCATTCGCAACCACATCATCGGGAATGTAATCGGAGCGATCTTGGTAGAGGGACGGGGGCGTTTGCTACGCAACGAGATTACGGGCAATGGTTTCTCTGATCAAACTCAGTATCTACCGGTGAGTACACTCATGTACAAGATGCTAGGGGGAATGTTACTCTCTCCGTGGATCAGCGTCGAGATCTCCAATAACCGAGTCGAAAACAACACCCAGGGGGTAGTTTATATTTCAGATCGCTTCGACCACGAATGTAGCCGAGCACCTGTCGAGGGAGAAATCAAGGGACAGGATAACGAGATTAAGGACAACGAGTTCGGGGATCTCTGTCCTCCCGACTATCCCTGGCCGCCAGGGTTCAGGAAGTGAGATTGCCTAACGCGACCAGAGCGCCCTGAGATACTCCCGACGCATCAGTGCAATATTCTTAATAGAGATATTTTTGGGGCAGACGGCCTCACACTCACCGTGATTGGAGCAATCCCCAAAGCCCTCTCTATCCATCTGCTCCACCATGCGCAAAACCCTTCGTACGCGCTCCGGTTGTCCTTGAGGGAGTAACGCCAAGTGCGCGATCTTGGCACTGACAAAGAGCGAGGCCGACGCGTTCGGACAGGCCGCAACACACGCGCCACACCCAATACACGCCGCCGCCTCGAACGCTTCCTCGGCGATCTCCTTGGGGATAGGGATGCTATTGGCGTCAGGGGCGCTGCCAGTGTTGACGGAGATATAGCCTCCGGCGGCCATAATCCTGTCAAAGGCACTCCGATCTACAACCAAATCTTTGATGACCGGAAAAGCCTTGGCACGGAAGGGCTCGAGCGTGATCGTCTCCCCGTCTTTGAAATCGCGCAAGTACTGCTGACACGCGGTCCGCCCGCGCTTAGGACCATGCGCGACTCCGTTCACCAAAAAACCGCACGTTCCACAGATCCCCTCGCGACAGTCGCTGTCGAACTCCACGGGAAGTTCCCCTTGCTTGATTAATTGCTCATTGAGCACGTCCAAAAGCTCCAAAAGCGACATGTCCGGGGAGACGTCCTTCACTGTATATGTGACGAACTTGCCCGGCGTCTGAGCGTTCGGTTGCCGCCAGATTCGCAGATGGAGGGTCATCTTCTTGGTCATATCACTTATAGCTCCTCACCGTCGGTGTGACGAATTCAAAGTGCAAGGGTTCTTTGTGCAACTCGGGCTTGCTCACGTCACCCGTATACTCCCACGCGGCGACGTAGCAGAATTTCTCGTCATTGCGCAGGGCCTCCCCGTCAGGAGTCTGGTACTCCTCACGGAAGTGCGCGCCGCACGACTCCTCTCGATGGAGCGCATCTATGGCGAGCAGTTCCCCAAGCTCCATGAAATCAGCAACTCGCCCAGCCATCTCCAAGTTCTTGTTGAGGGTGTTGGCGTCGCCGGGGATCTTGAGATTGTTCCAAAATTCCTCGCGAAGCTTTTGGATCTTCTCTATCGCCGTGCGAAGCCCCTGGGCGTTCCGCGACATCCCCACGTAATCCCAGAGAATCATCCCCAGCTCACGATGCAGCTCCAACACGGTCTTCTCCCCCTTGATAGACAGAAGCTTCATCAGTCGCTGATGGACTTCAGCTAAAGAATCTTTAAACGCGCTGTGCTCGGTCGTCACCGGGGGAAGTGATGTGTTGGCGAAGTAATCCCCAATCGTATAAGGGATGATGAAGTAGCCGTCGGCCAGCCCTTGCATGAGGGCACTGGCACCAAGACGATTGGCCCCGTGATCGGAGAAGTTCGCTTCGCCCAGCACAAAGAGCCCGGGGATCGTGCTCATTAAGTTATAATCTACCCACAGCCCCCCCATCGTGTAGTGAATCGCTGGGTAGATGCGCATTGGGACTTTGTAGGGATCTTCCCCGGTGATGTGCTGGTACATCTCGAAGAGATTGCCGTATTTTTCTTTAATATACTCAATGCCCTTCTCTCTGATAGTATCGGAGAAATCAAGGTAGACAGCGCGGCCGGAAGGGCCAACGCCACGCCCCTCGTCGCAGACGGCCTTGGCTGCGCGAGAGGCGATATCTCGTGGGGCTAAGTTCCCATAACTGGGGTACTTGCGTTCAAGATAGTAATCTCTCTCTTCTTCGGGGATTTCGTTGGGCGGGCGGGTGTCGCCCTTCTTCTTTGGCACCCAGACGCGCCCGTCGTTCCGCAAACTCTCGCTCATCAGGGTCAACTTTGATTGATAGTCCCCCGTGATGGGGATGCAGGTCGGGTGAATTTGAGTAAAGCAGGGATTGGCGAAGAGAGCCCCGCGCTTATGGCAGCGCCAGATCGCTGTCGCATTAGAGTTCTTCGCATAAGTTGCGAGAAAGTATGCATTGCCGTAGCCGCCGGTGCAAAGCACCACGGCATGCCCAGCGTAGGCTTCTAATTGTCCTGTGATGAGATTGCGGCAGACGATCCCGCGCGCTTGCCCATTGATGACGACCAAATCCAACATCTCGCGCCGCGGGTAGAGCGTCACGCGCCCGGCGTCGACTTGGCGCATCATCGCGCTGTAGGCTCCTAGAAGGAGTTGTTGTCCTGTCTGGCCGCGGGCGTAGAACGTCCGCTCGACTTGAGCGCCCCCGAACGATCGAGTATCTAATAAGCCCCCGTACTCGCGGGCAAACGGCACCCCTTGGGCAACACACTGATCTATAATGTTGACGCTCAGCTCAGCTAAGCGATAGACGTTCGCTTCGCGGGAGCGATAGTCCCCGCCCTTAATAGTGTCATAGAAGAGCCTCCAGACGCTATCGCCGTCGTTCTTATAGTTTTTCGCGGCGTTGATGCCGCCCTGGGCGGCAATGGAGTGTGCGCGCCGCGGCGAATCTTGAATACAGAACGCCTTGACGTTGTAGCCCAATTCCGCCAACGACGCCGCCGCTGAAGCCCCAGCCAAGCCCGTGCCCACGACTAAGATCGTGTACTTGCGCTTATTGGCTGGGCTGATGAGCTTTATTTGATTTTTGTGGCGCGTCCACTTGGATTCCAAGGGGCCGCTGGGAACTTTGGAATCGAGCTTGATCGCTACAGCCATAGTCTCAGCTCTCCTAGAGATAGAGATAGACCCACAGGGGGATCACGATGAACCCTACCGCTAACACGAAAGCTACGAGCACCCCGCCGGAGTACCAAAGCGGCGTCCAGCGGGGGTGATAGGCACCAAGAGACTGCAACGCACTCCAGAATCCGTGTCTCAGATGGAACCCTAAGAAGATCATCACAGCGACGTAGATTGCAACGTTTACGGGATTGCTAAAAACTTCGACGACGAGCTTGTGTAAATCGCGCATGGGCACACCGTCTACGACTGTCTCATAGTACGGGCCAAATCGGAATGTGCTCACGTGCCAGATCACAAAAGCAAGCAAGGCAAGCCCTGTGTAGATCATCGTTTGGGAGGAGAGCGTCTGACGGCTGGTCCAGCCCGCCGAGCGATAGACGCTATAGCCGGCCGGACGCGCCTTGAGCTTATCCCAGTAGACTAATAATGCGCTCCAGATGTGAACAAGAAAGAACGCTGCCAGACCCAGCTCTGCCAGGGTGAGCAGCGGGCCGAGGCTCATAAGGAAATGCGCCCAACGGTTATAGTCATCCGGGTTGCCCGTGAGCAGCAACAAGTTCTCCATCAGATGGACCACCACGAAGAGAAAGAGCCCGATCCCAGAGATAGCGTTGAGAAACTTCTTAGCAACTGAAGATCGTGGCCACAGCGTCATGCCTTCTCATCTCCCTCAATTTTTGTAATTGTACTGATCTCGTACCCCCTTGGCAAAACGCTCCCAACTCTAGCATAAAGACCAGATACTCTCCATGATCTTTGTCAGATTCGCAAGGGACAGAGTATGTGCCCTTTCGCCAAGGTGTAAAATTTGCTACACTAGGGCCGAGACAGCTATGAACAAGCGCACGAAGATCGTCTGCACCATTGGGCCGGCCTCGTCGAGCCCAGAGACCATCCACGCGATGATCACAAGCGGCATGAACATCGCGCGGATCAATATGTCCCACGGCACGCGCCAAGAGCACCAAGAGATCATCAAACGTGTGCGAACCGCAGCCGATTCTCTGGGGGTACCCGTCGCTGTCATGGCCGACACCAAAGGGCCTGCTATCCGAACCGGCGAGCTCAAAAGCGAAAAAGTCTTCTTACGCCAGGGGCAGAAGCTGACGCTCCTAGAAGACCCGGTGTTGGGAGATGAGACGCGGATCTCTGTAAGCTATAGAGGGCTCTCTCAGTACGTCAAGCCGGGGATGAAGATCCTCCTGGCCAACGGCGAGATCGAGCTAGCTGTCTTAGGAGTGCAGCCAGGGCACATTCTTTGTGAGGTACAAAACTCGGGGGAACTGGGGGAGCGCAAGCGCGTCAGCATCCCCGATGCGCATATCCCTGGCCTTGCCCAGACCGACGAAGAAGATATTCGCTTCGCTCAAAAAGCGGGGGTAGATTACATCGCGGCGAGCTTTGTGCAGACCGGCTTGGATATAGATCATATACGAAGGCTCCTTGGCCCAACAGATATAGAGATCATCGCCAAGATCGAGACACGAGAGGCTGCGCGCAATATTGACGATATCATCGCAGCTTCTGATGGGGTGATGGTCGCGCGCGGCGACTTGGGGGTCGAGCTGCCCCCTGAGGAAGTCCCTCTGCTCCAGAAAGAGATCGTGAAGAAGTGCAATAGTGCGGGCAAGCCCGTCATCATCGCGACACAGATGTTGAAATCTATGACGGAAAACCCCCTGCCCACGCGCGCCGAGGTCGCCGATGTCGCCAACGCCATTCTCGACGGAGCAGACGCCATTATGCTCTCGGAAGAGACTGCCGTGGGGAACTATCCCGTCGAGGCCGTGCGCATGATGAGCCGGATCGCCGAGCGTATCGAGCGTTCTCCCGCGATCTATCATCGATATGAGATGAGCACGGGTACGGTGACGGAGGCCATTGGGGAATCAGCCTGTCAAATTGCAGACAGAATTGGCGCGGCAGCGATCATCCCCTCGACGACCTCAGGGTCGACCGCGAAATTGGTCGCGAAGTTTCGCCCGAAAACACCGATCATTGCCGTCACGTATACCGAGCGGGTGCGCAACAAATTGGCGCTCGTGTGGGGAGTCTATCCGGTGCAGGTTGAGTTCTCAAAGAACACTGATGCGATGCTCAAGCTCTCTATCGAAGCGGCAGCCAAGGCGGGGCACCTTCCTGCCGGATCGCTCGTGGTGATCACGGCGGGGGTGCCCTTCGGCGTCCCAGGAACGACCAATCTCATCAAAGTCGAACGCGTCTGAGCGCTCCAGCTAGAGAGAAACCCTATGAATACGAACAAGACAGTCGTTATCGCGTTAGGCGGAAACGCTCTACTCGACCCAAACACCAACGGCTCTTTTCCTGAGCAGCTTCACACGATCGAGCGGAGCTGTGCCAAGATCGCGCAGATCATCGCGCGCGGGTATCGTGTCGTCATCACCCATGGCAACGGCCCTCAGGTGGGTAATCTCTTGATTCAGCAAGAGGAAGCACAAAAGCTTGTTTCGCCGTTGCCCCTGGACGTCTGCGGCGCGATGACCCAAGGGCAATTAGGGTATTTAATTCAGCAGAAGCTACGCGAGGCTCTGGCGCAGCTCACCATAGCCAAGTCCGTCGTGACGATCGTGACCCAAGTGCGGGTAGATCAGAATGATCCAGCATTTGCCGATCCAACGAAGCCCATCGGGCCGTTTTACTCCGAGCGCGAGCGCCCGGTGCTCGAGAAGAAGGGCTATGTTCTCAAAAAAGTAGGCAAGGGTATGAAACCGTGGCGGCGCGTCGTTGCTTCACCAGAGCCCAAAGAGATCGTCGAGATCGAGGGCATTAAAGAGTTGATCGAGGCTGGTTCGATTGTGATCGCCTGTGGGG
>JBEPZC010000045.1:0-7827 GCA_041641035.1 Candidatus Bipolaricaulota bacterium | reverse complement strand
ACTCCAAGCTCGCGCACCGCTTTGGCGATGAGCTTCGTATACTGCGAGCCAAAATCAATAATGAGCACAGTGTCCATAAAGAGCGTAATGTAAGTTTAGCAGAGAAGTCCGCACAGATGCAAACGCCCCTCAGAGAGCAAGCAAGTGACATAGCTCCGTCATGACTGGCTTTAGCTCACTTCGAATGACCAGATCGGCGATGGGATCGAAGGGCGTCCTATCGCGATTGATAATGACGACCTGGGCACCACGGAGCTTGGCTTGGGGCACAAGGTCGGCGACGGGATAGACTTCTAATGACGTGCCCAGCACAAACAGAAAATCGCAGCGTTCGATCTCCTCGAGGGCCTTGTCGAAATCAGGGGTGAGCAGTTCCCCAAAGAGCACCACGTCGGGCTTGAGCAGATTATTGCACTCGTCGCACAGGGGGACGTGATGGCGCTCGACCTTCTTGAAGATCTCTTGGATCGTATACGTTCTCTTGCATCCGATACAGAGCCCGCGCGTGTAATTGCCATGTACTTCGAAGACCCGCTTTGATCCGGCTTTTCTGTGGAGATCGTCAATGTTTTGGGTGATGATGCACTTCAAATAGCCGCGAGCTTCCAACTCGGCGAGCACCCGATGGGTGATGTTGGGCTGAGCGTTGGCTAGTTTTGCAAAGCGCTGGCGCCAGAACTCGTAGAATCGAACTGGGTTGGTGCGAAAGCCCTCAATCGAAGCGACTTCCATGGGGTTATACTGTGCCCATAGGCCAGTAGTTGGGCTGCGAAAATCAGGGATGCCCGAGTCGGTACTCACCCCCGCGCCAGTGAGAGCCACTGCATAGCGGGCTTGCTGCAACATCTGGGCGAGCTGATCACTCTGCTCTCTCACGTTTACATTCTACATCGGTGAGATTGCGCAGACAACCTTTCGGGCTATCGGGTATAATAGCACGAATTCAGTGCTCACGGGTGAAACCTATGGTGGCGAAAGTGCCGATCAAACAAAGCGTGACGAAACTCAATGAATTTCCCCAGGAGGGGCACTTTGGGGAGTTTGGTGGGCAGTTCGTCCCGGAGATCTTAATTTCAGCGCTCAAGGAGCTTGAGCGCGCCTACCGAGAGATCTCTGTGCAGTTCAATTTTCAGAGCGACTTGAAGGCCCTTCGCACTGACTATGGTGGGCGTCCCACCCCGCTCTACTTTGCCAAGCGTCTCACCGAATATGCCGGCGGCGCGCGGATCTTCCTCAAGAGAGAAGACCTGGTGCACGGCGGCGCTCACAAGTTCAATAACGCCATCGGGCAAGCGTTGCTAGCAAAAGCAATGGGGAAAAAGCGCGTGATCGCCGAGACAGGCAGCGGCGATCACGGCGTCGCCACAGCGATGGCCTGCGCCGTGCTCGGCCTGAACGCAGAGATCTACATGGGCGCGCGGGACATGGAGCGCCAAGCGCTCAACGTCCAGCGCATGCAGCTCTTAGGTGCAGTCGTGCATGCAGTCACCAGCGGCTCGCAGACGCTCAAAGACGCGATCAACGAAGCCCTGCGCGACTGGGTGACCAATGTGCCCACGACGTATTATCTCATCGGATCGGTGGTCGGCCCACATCCCTATCCCATGATCGTGCGCGACTTCCAACGGGTGATCGGGGACGAGATCAAGGGCCAGCTCTTACGCCGGGAGCAGCGTCTGCCTGATCTGTTGGTTGCGTGTGTGGGCGGCGGCAGCAACGCCATAGGCACCTTCTTCCCGTTTGTCAATGACGAAAAAGTCCAGTTCTTAGGAGTAGAAGCCGCAGGAGCGGCTTCGCTCACTCGCGGCTCTGTCGGCGTGCTGCACGGGGCGAAGACGTTCGTCTTACAAGACGAACACGGTTATATTAGCGAGACGCACAGTGTTGCTGCTGGGTTGGATTACGCGGCTGTCGGCCCGGAGCACGCATTATATAAGAAACTAGGACGAGGAGAGTACATCACAGTGAGCGACGCTGAGGCGATCGAGGGCTTTCGGCTCTTGGCGCGGTTGGAGGGGATTGTGCCTGCTCTTGAAGCCGCGCACGCGGTCTACGCGGGAGTGCAGCGGGCCAAGCGCATGAAGCGTGACCAGATCGTCGTGATCACTCTGTCTGGGCGAGGCGACAAAGACGTAGAGACGGTGTTGCGCTATGATACTCAGCCAACGACTGAAGAAGCGCTTTGAAGAAGTGCGGAGCCGGGGCGAGGCTGCACTCATCGGGTATATAATGGTGGGAGAGCCGCAGCTGGATCGCACGCCCGAATACATCCGCGCTTTGGAAGCTGGGGGGCTTGACGTGCTCGAGCTTGGTGTGCCCTTCACTGACCCAATTGCCGACGGCCCTATTCTCCAGGCCGCCCACGCACGGGCGCTCCGTCAGGGGGTGACCGTGCATACGGCTTTTCAGATGGTGCGCGAGCTGCGAGCAAGCTCTGAGATCCCCATCTTGCTCATGACATACTATAACCCGATCTTTCGGGTCGGTGAAGAATCGTTTGCGCGACGGTGCAGCGAGGCCGGGGTAGATGGGGTGATCATCCTTGATCTCCCCATCGAAGAAGCTCATTCGTGGGTCAATCAAGCACGCAAGTACGGCCTCGCGCGGATCTTCTTTGCCACACCGGAGACGGACAATGAGCGCGTCGCGAAGACCTGTGAATTCGCCTCAGGCTTTCTGTATCTGGTGTCGCGCTATGGCACGACGGGAGCTCAAGAGACGCTCGCGCCGACGGTGCTGCCGCTGATCGAGCGGGTGAAGCCGCTCTTGCCCGAGGATTTGAGGCTCGCCGTAGGCTTTGGGCTTTCGACGCGGGCGCAGATCGAAGCAGTCGTACGAGCGGGGGCGGATGGGGTGATCGTAGGCAGCGCGCTAGCTGCACAAATCGCCGATGGGACTTCGCCCGAAGCTATAACAGCCTATGTCCGAGAACTTAAAGCAGGCACCCGACTCTAATATCTATCTTGTAGGCTTTATGGGGGCAGGCAAGAGCACGGTGGGCCGGCTCCTCGCACGCATGGTGGGGCGAGAATTTCTCGATTTGGACGAGCAGATCGCAGCGCACGCAAACTGCTCTATATCAGAGATCTTTGCAGCCGAAGGGGAGGAGGGATTTCGTGAGCGCGAGAGCGCTGCACTGCGCCAGGTCGCCCGGCGCAAAAATCTCGTGATTGCCCTAGGGGGAGGAGCGGTGCTGCGAGACGAGAACTGGAAGCTCATTCGCAAAACGGGTGTCAGCATCTATCTCCACGTCCGCCCCAAGACCCTCGCGCAACGCTTAGAACGCGAAGTGGAGCGCCCACTTCTTCTGAGATTTCCCCCACAGCAACGACTGCGCAAGATCACAGAGCTGCTCCACCACCGCACAGCACGCTACGACCAAGCAGATTTCACCATCTGCAACGAAGAAACGCCCGCCGAGGCCGTCGCCCTGATCTGCCAGCGCCTCCAGATACTCCCTCTCGTCCACGTCGAGCTGCAAGAGCGCAGCTACTTCATCTGGGTCAAGCCAGGGGGGCTCCAGCACCTCGGCGAGCTGTATGCGGGCTATCATCTTGGCCCTCGTGCAGCGATTATTACAGACACAACCGTCGCTCAGCTTTATGGGGAACTCCTCACAAACTCGTTGCGCACAAACGGCATCGAAACAGTTCTTGTGAGCGTGCCCCCCGGAGAAGAGCACAAGAGCCTCCAGACAGCAGAATGGCTTTATACTCGGCTCTTAGAAGCGGGCTCCGATCGCCACACGACGATCATCGCGTTAGGGGGCGGGGTGATCGGGGATGTGGCAGGCTTTGTCGCTTCGACCTTCCTGCGAGGGATCCCTTACGTTCAGATTCCTACGACACTGCTGGCCCAAGTGGACAGCAGCGTTGGCGGCAAGACCGGGGTCAATCATCCCTTGGGGAAGAACTTGATTGGGACGTTCTACCAGCCGCGCTTCGTGCTCATTGATCCCCTCCTGCTGCAGACCCTGCCGGAGCGTGAGAGGTGGTCCGGATTGGCCGAAGTGCTCAAATACGGGCTCATCCGTGATCCGGCGCTCTTCCAACGTTTAGAGGCTGATTTGGAGAACCTTGCGAAGAGCCCCGAAAAGCTCGTTGAGATCATTGCACGGTGCTGCACGATCAAAGCCGAGATCGTCTCAGCGGACGAACGCGAGGCCAGCCTGAGAAAGTTTTTAAACTTCGGGCACACGGTGGGACACGCTCTGGAAGCAGCTAGTGGATATCAGCTCCGTCATGGGGAGGCCATCGCTTGGGGGATGCTTATCGCAGCGCGGCTCTCCCATGAGAAGTCAGGGCTGAGTACGTCTGAGCTGGAGCGCATTGAGAGCCTCCTGGCGCGCTTCCCTAAGCCCTCTTTGGCTCAGATCGATCTCGCAAAGGTGCAAGAACTGATCCGTCGCGACAAGAAGGTGCGCGATGGGAGAGTGCAGTTTGTGCTGCTGCGCACCATCGGCGAACCGGTGCTGTGCGATGCTGTCACGGAATCCGACTTGGAGGAGACCCTGCAGGCGCTCAGGACCGTCTAGAATTTATGAAGCGCGTTCTCGTCATCCACGGGCCAAATTTAAATCTTCTAGGTGAGCGCGAGCCGGAGATATACGGCTCAATGACGCTCGCAGAATTGAACGCAAAATTAGAGGAATTCGCGGCTGAGCACGGCCTTGAGCTGAAAGTCTTCCAGTCCAACCACGAGGGCGCGATCATAGACACACTCCACAGGGAACGCCACTGGGCCGACGGCATCGTCATCAACCCCGGCGCGTTCACGCACTATAGCTACGCCATCCGTGATGCTCTTGTCGCTGTGGGCAAGCCCACCGTCGAAGTCCATCTGTCGGACATCTACCAGCGTGAGCCATTCCGAAAGATATCCGTGATAAAAGACGTGTGCGTCGCGCAGGTTTGCGGCTTGGGGTGGAGAAGCTATATCGAGGGTTTGAAAGCCTTGGGAGTGGGATCTATAATACCAAGCGTTTCCAAGGAGGGTGATATGAGCGAACCGATCATCGAAGCCAAGAAGGACGGCCCCAATCTCGTCAAAGGTCCGCTCAAGCTCATAGACGCTTCTGGGAAAGAGACGCTCCTTGATCGTCCGTGGGTGGCCCTGTGCCGCTGTGGGCAGTCCAACAACAAGCCCTTGTGCGACGGAACGCACGGCAAAGTCGGCTTCAAAGCAGACGAAGCCAAATTCTATAAGCCCTAGGGCCCTCACCCGCTGGAGCCTTCGGCCTGAAAGTTTGCAAGCTCTTCAGCAACGTGGGCCCACTGCTCGGAAAGCCTCTCCAGGTCGTGACGCTTCTGCCGGTGGAGTATGGTCAGCTCCCGTAATCTTTGATGGTCTCCGGCGTAGCTCGCGGTTGCCATCTCTTGTTCGATCTGGGCGATCTCGTTCTCTATCGCCGTGACAGCGGCCATCAATTCGGCTTCGCGGTCCTCGAGCTTGGCGCGCTGACGTTCGCGGAGGCGTTGCTCCTTGCCGGGGGAGAGACGACGTCCTTTCGCGATGTTTTCAGTAGGAGCGCGGGGCTCTTTCTGGAGGTGCTCTTGCAATCGCTGCGCTCGATAGCGCTCATAATCCCCACGGTAGATATGGAGCTCCCCATCGCGAATCTCCCAGATCTGCGTCGCGACACTTTGAATGAGATAGCGATCGTGTGAGGCGAGCACGACCGTGCCTTTGTATTCCTTGAGGGCTTCTTGGAGGACCTCACGCGAGTCTATATCCAAGTGATTGGTCGGCTCGTCCAAGAGCAAGAGATTCCCTCCCAGCTGCGCCAGCATGGCCAGCGCAAGCCGACTGCGCTCTCCTCCTGAAAGCTCCGAGATCTTCTGAAAGACGTCGTCGCCGGAGAAGAGAAACTGCCCCAAGAAATCGCGCGCCGCGCTGATCGTCTGGTCTTTGGCGCTCATAACGACGTCGAGCACAGTTTTGTCAGCGTCCTCCAGATCCGTTTGACTTTGGCGAAAGTACCCGATCTCCACGCCGTGCCCCAGCTCCAGCGTGCCTTCCAGGGGAGGCAGCTCACCTCGAATAGTTCTTAGAAAAGTGCTCTTGCCGGAGCCGTTGGGGCCAAGGAGCGCCACGCGCTCCCCCCGCCGAAGCTCAAGATTCTTACAGCGAAAGAGCGGCGCGCCGGGGTAGCCGATGACGAGATCGCGGGCGCGCAGCACCCGCTCGCCGCTGGGTCTTTTTATCTCCATCCATAAGTGAATTTTCTTGGGGACGATGGGCTTGGGGATGCGCTCGAGCTTCTCGAGCATCTTTTGGCGCGCTTGGGCCTGGCTGGCGCGAAAGTCCCCGCCCGCGATGTTGCGCCGTATGAACTCTTCAGACTTTTTAATGAACTCCTGCTGCTCCTCGTAGAGCTTCCACTGGCGCTCCAGCCGTTCCTGGCGCAACGCGCTATAGTGGGAATAGTTCCCAGGATACTCATACAATCGTCCAAACTCAAGCTCCCAGATCTTCTGGACCAACCGATCGAGAAAGTAGCGATCGTGCGAGACCACAAGAAAAGCACCCTTCCAATGTGAGAGATATTCTTCAAGCCATTCGAGGGCTTCGATATCCAAGTGATTGGTTGGCTCGTCGAGCACAAGCACGTCGGGCTCCTCAAGGAGCAACCGTGCCAAGGCGGCTCGCGCCCGCTGGCCGCCGCTCAGATGCGCGATGGGCCTCTGTTCGTCATCGGGCGTGAACCCTAAACCTGCAAGGACTTGATGGATCCGGCTGTGATACTCATAGCCCCCTTCGTGACGGAATCGCTCGAGCAGCTCGTCGTATCGGTGCAGCAACTGCTCATCAGCCGTCCCCTGGGAGAGCGCCTGTTCGAGCTGGTGCAGCTCGCGTTCCTGCTCCTGAAGTCGCTCGAAGACTTTGAGCATCTCGGCAAAGAGCGTCGCACTGCTTTCTAGCTGTGGCTCCTGCGCGAGATACCCAAGGCGCACCGAGCGTGCACGCACGACGCGCCCGGCCGTCGGCTCTTGCAAGCCCACCAGAATCCGGAGCAGCGTGGATTTCCCACTCCCGTTGAGTCCGACCAGCCCGATGCGATCCCTCTTGTGCACGCGCACCGAGACTTTTTCAAAGAGCAGCTTGTCCCCATAGCGATGCATCAGCTCTTCGGTAGCGATCAATGACATAGCTTCTCATCATAAATGGTAGGCCCCCGCTTGACAAGGACATAGCGTCTTGATTGAATTGTCTTTTATGAATCTTGGCAGATGGCGACAACAGATAGACCAGATAGACGAGCGTCTCTTAGAGATGTTAAACGAGCGGGCAGCGGTGGTGCTGCAAATTGGTCGGGAGAAACGCGCGCATGGTGCGCCTCTCCATGACCCAGAGCGCGAGGCCCAGATCCTTCAGAAGCTGTGCGCTCGCAATCGCGGCCCTTTCAGCGACCAGGCGATCTGCCGCATCTTTGCCCAGATACTTGAAGAGTCGCGACGCCTCCAAGAGACCCTCCCATGATCGTGCGTGTGGCGTTCCAGGGCGAGCTGGGCGCATATAGTGAAGCTGCGATCGCTCAGCAGTTTCCAGACTATGAGCCGATCTCGTGTCGAACTTTCCGTGACGTCGTAGAATGCGTACTCAAGGGCGAAGCCGACTATGGGTGTCTGCCCCTGGAGAACTCGACAACAGGGGCCATCACAGAATCGCAAGAGCTTCTGCGTACGTTCGCCCACACGATCGCTCCCTGTGGGGAAGTGCAGCTGCGGGTGCGGCACTGTCTTGTAGGTCTTCCGGGAAGCTCGCTTGAGCAGATCCGTACGATCTTTTCGCACCCGCAAGCTCTCGCGCAGTGTCAGGGATTTTTAG
>JBEPZC010000044.1:0-7921 GCA_041641035.1 Candidatus Bipolaricaulota bacterium | reverse complement strand
CTTTTTCGGCCCAGCGGTTTCGGCGCTTGGTCGTGGTGGGGTATCTGCTGATGGGCTGGCTCTGCGTGATCGCCGGGCGCGAGCTGCTCCTGCGCGTCCCCACGGCAGGGCTGCTCTGGCTGGCCCTTGGCGGATTGCTCTACACCGTAGGCGTGCTCTTCTATATGTGGCGAAAGCTCCCCTACGGCCATGCGATCTGGCATCTGTTTGTCTTGGGCGGCAGCATCTGCCATTATCTTGCGGTGCTCTCGCTCTTAGCGGAAGCTTGACGGCTCTCCCTCAGCCGGGGTATGCTGGAGATATGGCTGAGCGCATCTTATTGATCGACGCCAGCTCGCTCATCTATCCAGCGTTTCACGTCATGGGCGATCTGAAGACGAGTGCGGGGCTGCCCACCGGTGCGATCTACGGCTACGCCCGCGCGGTCTTGATGCTCGTGCGCGAGTACCCCTCGCAGTATGTCGCTGTCGCGTTCGACAGCCGTGGGCCGACCCACCGACACGAGAAGTTTGCTCAATACAAAGCCCACCGCCCAGCGATGGACGAAGCCCTTGCCACGCAGATTCCCAAGATCAAAGAGCTGACAGATGCGCTCAGGCTGAAGAGATTCGAGTCCCCTGGCTACGAGGCCGACGATATCATCGCCTTGCTCGTTGCGAAGGCACGCGAGCGGGGCTTAGAGATCTTAATCGTCAGCGGTGACAAAGATCTGTTGCAGTTGGTTGGTGATGGCGTGCGGGTGCTCAAGCCAGGGCGCGATGTTACCAGAGACTGGAAGATCCTCGATGCTGAGGGGGTGCGCGACTATCTGGGCGTGCCCCCGGAACAAGTGAGAGATTTTCTCGCGCTTGTTGGGGATAGCTCAGACAATGTGCCTGGGGTGCCGGGGATCGGTGAAAAGACGGCACACAAACTTTTGAGCGAGTTCGGCTCGCTCGATGCGCTGCTAGAAAAGATCGAGCAAGTCACACCGGACAGACTCCGAGAGAGGCTGAAAAACTTCAAAGATCAAGCTCTGTTGAGCCGGGAGTTGGTACAGCTTCTGCCGCCACCGTTGGAGGTCTCTCTCGAAGAGTGTCGGGTGCATCCCCCGGACGCAGAAAGGCTGAGAGCGCTCTTGGAAGAGCTGGAGTTTCGCAGCTTGCTGAAGGAGCTTCCCGTTGCTCCTGCGGTGCCGCCGCCAGTCCAGCACGCCCCTACGCTCACGACGGAGATCGTCCTCACAGAGAGCCAGCTGAGAGAGCTGGTGGGAAGACTTGCGGCTGCTCCGGAGATCTCGCTCGACACCGAGACGACCAGCGAAGACGCGATGGCGGCCGAGCTTGTCGGGATCTCGTTGGCCATTGAGCCGGGCGCGGGCTTTTATATCCCCCTAGCCCACAGCTACTTGGGCGCGCCCCAGCAGCTTTCGCGCACGCTCGTCATCGAGAGGCTGAAACCCCTGCTGGAGACAAAACCCATCATCGGGCAGAACCTCAAATACGACGCGAAGATCTTGAGACGCTTCGGGATCACCCTGAAGAATATGGTCTTCGACTCGATGCTCGCGGCGTACTTGCTCGATCCAGAGGGCCGCAAAGATCTGAACGAGCTGGCACGACGCTATCTGGGACACAGCGTGATGGATTTTTCTGAGCTTGGAGCAGAACGGATGGATATGGTCACGGTAGAAGACGCTGCTCGCTATTCGGTCGCCGACGCGGAAGCTGTGATCAGGCTCAAAGAAAGAATGCTCCCGGAGCTGCGCTCTAGAAATCAAGAGAGATTGTTCTACGAGATCGAGTTACCCCTCATCCCCGTGCTCATCGAGATGGAGCTGAACGGGATTCTCTTGGACAAAGAGATCCTACGCGAACAAGCCAAAGAACTAGAGACGCTCGCGACGCAGCTGTTGCAAGATATCTTTCACTTAGCGGGGCAGGATTTTAACCCCAATTCTCCCAAGCAAGTCGCGTATGTGCTCTTTGAGAAGCTGAAGCTGCCCGTGCTGCGCAAGACCAAGACCGGCCCGTCCACCGACGCCTATGTGCTGCAAGAGCTTGCTGGGCTGCACCCGCTCCCCGAGAAGCTCTTGGCCTATCGAGAGTTGGAGAAGCTCTTGAGCACATATGTGAAGAAGCTTCCAGAATACATCAATCCCCATACAGGTCGGGTGCACACGACCTTCCAGCAACACGTCACCGTGACGGGGCGATTAAGCTCGACTGACCCGAATTTGCAGAACATCCCGGTGCGCAGCGAATTGGGCGGGCAGATCCGAAAAGCGTTCGTCGCTCCGCCGGGAAGAGTGCTCATTGGCGCAGACTACTCCCAGATCGAGCTGAGAGTCTTAGCGCATCTGTCGGGCGACGCAGGACTGATTGAGGCGTTCGAGCGCGATGAAGATGTGCACGCCCGCACCGCCGCGACGATCTTCAATCTCTCTCTTGAGAGCGTAGGACCACGAGAGCGGCGTATTGCGAAGATGATCAATTTCGGGCTTTCCTACGGGATGACGGGGTATGGGCTGGCGCAGCGCACGGGGCTGTCGCGGGGCGAAGCCGAAAAGTTCATAAAAAATTATTTTGAGAAGTACCCTGGGGTGCGAGCGTACATGGAGCGCGTCGTCCGCGAAGCCGAAGAGAACAGATATTTAGAGACGCTGCTGGGACGACGGCGATACTTCGTCGAGCTGTCGAGTCAAACCAAGCGCGAAGCGATTAACTTCCCAGTGCAGGGGAGCGCCAGCGACATTATGAAGCTCGCCATGCTGCGCGTCTACGAGAAGATCAAATCTGGGGCAATCAAAGCTGATATGCTCTTGCAGATCCATGACGAATTGCTCTTTGAAGCCGACGCCGAACACGCCGACCAAGCTGCGCAGATCATCAAGAAGACGATGGAAGAAGCGTTTACGCTTCGAGTGCCCTTGAAGGTCGAGACGCACATCGGGAGAAATTGGGGCGAGATCTAAGATCTGAACTTATCGAGAACGATCCGCACGACGATGAGCAGCCATCCCAGCCCCACCACCCAGTACATGGCTTTGCGCAATGCCTCAAACACCCCGATGAGCACAAGGACGATGGTGAGCAGAGCCAAGTACCCGATGGGGTCTATGAGCTCTTGCGAGATGAGCGCAGGCACGACTGTATTGACAGCCCTGACGATCAATTGGCCAAGCGCGTGCGCGATCGTGGAGACGAACGTGAGAGCCTGATCGAGCCAGTTTGGCTCTCGTGCTGGTGGAGTATGGATGAGAGACCCCATAAGAAAATTTTATCATCGCTCATGTGGCCCAGTCAAATGGTGTGCCTTGCTTTCTCCCCTTGCTCTAAGCTACTATATTTGGGTGATCGCTATGGAGCTCAAGACTGTTCCAATCGAAAAGCCCGCGGACATCAACTTCATCTTAGGGCAGTCGCATTTTATAAAGACCGTCGAGGACATTCACGAGGCGCTCGTGACTGCCGTGCCCAAGATCAAATTCGGGCTGGCGTTCTGTGAGTCTTCTGGGCCGGCGCTGGTGCGCTGGAGCGGCACCGACCCAGAGATGATCGAGCTCGCAAAGAAGAACGCCTTGACGCTCTCGGCTGGGCACAGCTTTATTATCTTTCTCAGGGACTGCTACCCTATCAACGTTCTGAACGTTGTCAAAAACGTTCCCGAAGTCTGTACTATCTACTGTGCGACGGCCAACCCCGTCGAGGTCGTCATCGCTGAGACGGCGCAGGGGCGCGGGATTTTAGGGGTGATCGACGGGGTCAAGACCAAGGGCGTCGAAGGCGAGCAGGAGATCCACGAGCGCAAGGAGTTCTTGCGCAAGATCGGGTATAAGCTCTAGTCTCGGAGTAACTGTCGCGCGATGATGAGCTTTTGGATCTCGCTGGTGCCCTCGTAGATGCGCGTGATACGTGCGTCGCGATAGAGCCGTTCGACCTTGTAGTCTCTGATATAGCCGTAGCCGCCGTGAATTTGGAGAGCTTGGTCGGCGACCTCGCTGGCGATCTCCGCGGCGTAGAGCTTGGCAATGGAGGAGTCCGCGATATAGTCGAGCTTATGGTCTTTCTTCCAAGCGGCCTTGTACGTCAGGAGGCGCGCGGCCTCGACTTTGGCCTTCATATCAGCGAGCATGAACTGGATCGCTTGGAACTCTGAGATCAGCTTGCCGAAGGCCTTGCGCTCTTTGGAGTACTTGATGGCCTCGTCGAGGGCTGCCTGGGCGATGCCCACGGCTTGCGCGGCGATCGCGATTCTCCCAGAGTCGAGGGTGACCATGGCGATTTTGAAGCCGCGATTGAGCTCCCCGACAAGATTTTCCCTGGGGATTCGGCAATCCTCAAAGAAGAGTTCACAGGTGCTCGTGCCGCGGATGCCCAACTTGTCTTCTTCCTTGCCCACAGTGAAGCCCGGCGTGTTCCGCTCAACTAAGAAGCAACTGACGCCCTTGTTGCCCGCCGCCGGGTCGGTCAGGGCGAAGACCAAAAAGATATCAGCAAATCCGGCGCTGGTGATAAAACGCTTGGTCCCGTTGAGCACGAAAGAATCCCCTTTGGCTACGGCAGTGGTCTTCATGCCGGCGGCGTCGGAGCCCGATTCGGGCTCGGTGAGCGCGAACGCCCCGAATTTTTTGCCCGCAGCCAGATCGGGCAGATATTTTCTCTTCTGTGCTTCGCTGCCGAACTCGACCAATAAGCTATTGCACAGCGAGTTTTGCACGCTAAAGGCTGTCGAGGTCGAGGCACACGAGCGCGACAGCTCCTCCATCACAAGCACATAGCTCAGCATATCTGCGCCGATGCCGCCGTACTCTTCGGGGACGGTCATGCCCAAGTATCCGAGCGATCCGAGCTTTTTCAAGATGTCTAACGGGACGCGGTGTTCACGATCCAGCTCTGTCGCGATGGGTTCAAGCTCTTTGAGCGCGAACTCGCGGGCCGATTTGCGGAACATCTCTTGCTCTGGTGTGAGAGCGAAGTCCATCTGAGCCTCCTTATTGTCGTTATTGCATCGTGATAGACTTCAAAGCTACAGGGATGACAGGGCGATCATCGGGGTCGACCTCGACTTGTCCGATGGCCATGACGACATCCAGTCCCTCGATCACCTTGCCGAAGACGGTATACTTTCCGTCGCGCTGGGGGGCCGGTGCAAGGGTGATGTAGAACTGACTGGTGGCGCTGTCGGGGTCTTGCGTGCGGGCCATTCCCACGACGCCGGCGCTGTCGTGCTTGAGATCCGGGTGAATCTCCAGCTTTATGGTCTTTTCAGAGCCCCCGCGGCCGGTCCCTGTGGGGTCACCGGTCTGAATGATAAAGCCGGCAACTACACGATGGAAGATCATGTCTTTATAGAAGCCACGGGTGACTAGATCTATGAAATTCTGCACGGTGTTGGGGACTTTGTCTTGAAAAAGCTCTATTTTGAACGTGCCCATGCTTGTTTCGACGATAGCGATCGGGTTTTTGCTCACGGGTGAAGTGGGTGTCGTACTAGGAGCTGGAGTCGGTGGGGGTGGTGTGGCCGTCGGTGGATTTGCTGGTGGTTGCGCGCCCGGTTGCTGCTCTGTTTTCTGGCCTCCGCACCCCGTGAGAACGACGATGCCTGTGAGTACAGCGATCAGCACTATTGCATGCCTCACGTTCTTGCCTCCCTTGGCTTTTGTATCTTACGACGAGCTATGCAGTTTCGTCAACTCGCTTTCGCGCTTTGGGGCATATAGATAATGCCTCCTTGACGGACATAGAGATCGAGGACTGCTCGCGCCTCCATGCGACAGATATCTCGGACGAACTCGATCCCACGGGCTTCTACATACTTATAGGATTCTGGGAAGACTGGCCCCTCATCGAAGCCCAACTCAAGTGCATCCTCTCGGCTGGCTCCGCAGACGACGCGCTGCACTCTACTGGCGAAGATCGCTCCCAGACACATGGCACACGGCTCACAGGAGGTGACCAGCTCATACTGAACGTTCGGGTCGGCGTTCAACGTGAACGAGCGCAGGCGCTGGTGCGCCATCATCAGGGCGGTGATCTCGGCGTGCAGGATAGAGTTGTGCAGGGAGACAACCAAGTTGACACCCACGGAGATGAGCCGTCCGCTCTTGCTTTCAAAGAGCGCTGCGCCGAAGGGGCCGCCCGTTCCCTTCAAGACGTTCTCTCGCGCCAGCTCGATGGCCAGGCGCATTCGCTCCTCGGGAGTGCGATAGGAGTGCTCCCAGTCTATCTTTTGAGAGACCCAGTCAGGGTACTCGATCTGAATCTGAACTCTCATTTGACGCGACATCCGTTGGGCACTGGGCGCTGGAGCGTGACCAACGCGAGGTGTGACTGGTCGTCAGTGCTTGCGGCCAGCAGCATTCCTTGAGACTCGACCCCGCGGATGACTGCCGGTTGCAAGTTCGTCACGACGACGATCTGCTTGCCCACTAATTCGTCGGGGCTATAGTGTTTCGCAATGCCGGCGACGAGCTGGCGCTGCTCTGTGCCCAAATCTATTTGGAGCTTGAGCAATTTGTCTGCGCCGGGGACGCGCTCCGCGGTTAAGATCGTCGCGACGCGCAGTTCGACTTTTTGAAACTCCTCGATGGTGATCACAGCGGGCCTCCTTTGCGTTGAGTCTCTCCAATCTCTTCGAGCTAGTGGTGACGCCGAGCTGGGCGCACTGAATAAGATGATACGATATACTCTCATCGCAGCGCAAGAGAGAAGTTTCAGATTGACTCTGAAAAGGCTATCCCGTAATCTTTGAGGTGCGAAGGGAGGCGCTATGAGTTGGGAAGGACTTCGGTCGCCTGTCTCGTTTTTGCAGAAGCAGCTCGGCTCTGTCGCATGCGAGCAAACTCTGAGAGCGTATGAGTCATGGTGGGAGTGTGAGGGCAAGACGATCTCCGAGACGATCGATCGCGCTGGCACGCCCTGGCTGCGCATGTTCGATAGATTCGGGAATCGTGTAGATGAAGTGCTCTTCCCCCCTGAGTATTGGAAGATGCTCAGACACGGCTATCGGACTGGCATCGTTTGGCGCGCGTTTGAGGAGCAGTCTTTGGTTTCGTCTTATCTGTTGGGGTATGTGACGTCGTTTTACGATCCAGGGCTCTATTGTCCGTACACGGTGTCGCTCTCGACGGCGGTGCCGCTAGAGAAATACGGGGCCGACAGCATCAAAGCCCGCTTTCTGCCGGAGCTTCTCAAGAGAGACGATTCGGTCTGGCAGGGCGCGACGTGGATGACCGAAGTGAAGGGCGGCTCGGACTTAGGGGCAGCCGTCGAGACCGTTGCGAAACCCGCTGGGGATCAGTGGTTGCTCACGGGCGAAAAATATTTCGCGAGCAATGCGGGGGCAGAACTCGCTGTGGTTGCGGCTCGTCCTGAGGGCGCACCGAAGACCGTGCGCGGGCTGGCGCTCTTTCTCTTGCCCAAATATCGTCAAGATGGGAGTCTCAATTACACTATAAGAAGACTGAAAGATAAGATCGCCACGCGTTCTGTCCCCACAGGCGAAGTCGAACTCAAAGAGAGCGAAGCGTATCTGTTGGGCAAGACGGAGTGGGGTGTCTATCTGATCTTAGAAGTCTTGAATCTCTCGCGGGTTGCTAATAGCGTCGGCAGTGTCGCGGTCACCCAGCGCGTGCTCGCTGATGCTCTGAGCTTTGCTCAGGAGCGCACGGCATTTGGGAAGCCCATCATTGAGCACCCGCTCTTGCGCAGACAATTTGAAGATCGTATTGAGCAGCTGGAGAGCGCGTTTGCGCTGGCGTGGGAGGCTGTGATGCTCTTGGATCGCGTCTGGCGTCAGACGCCGCCGTATTCAGAGGACTATCATCTCTTTCGGTTGGTGGCGCACTTGGCGAAGTATTGGACCGCAGAGCTTGCTGCGCAGACTGCGAAATGGGGCATGGAAGTGTATGGAGGCGTTGGGACATTGGCGGAATATGGGA
>JBEPZC010000043.1:0-8060 GCA_041641035.1 Candidatus Bipolaricaulota bacterium | reverse complement strand
GGAAAGCTCAGGATCGAATCGCGCAGATACTCATACGAGGTCCGTGTCCCTGCGAGCATCCCTCCCACCCACGGCACTATATATCGTAAATACGGGAGATAGACTGAGCGCACAAGAGAGTTCTGGGGGACGGAGAATTCCAAGATCATCGCGCGTCCGTTTGGGGCGAGCACGCGATAGATCTCCCTCAGCCCCTGGGCGCGATCCGGGAGGTTGCGCAGCCCAAAGGCTATGGTCACGATCTCGAAAGAGTTTTGAGCAAAGGGAAGTTCGAGCGCATTCCCTTGTACAAGTTGCACCCGAGGAGCAAGGCCAAGCCGGACACATTTCTCACGAGCAACGTGCAACATCTCTTCTGATAGATCCAATCCGACGATCTGCAGCTCAGGGCATGCGCGAGCGAACTCGATGGCGACGTCACCAGTGCCGGTGCACAGATCGAGGAGGCGTTCTGCGGGTTTAGGAGCAGCTTGCTGCACTAACGCTCTTCTCCATGCTCGGTCGCGATTGAGGCTCAGTACGTGATTGGCAAGATCATAGCGACGAGCGATCTGTGAGAACATCTGGGCGATTTCGCGGGGGCGCATCGCTCACTCTCTGACGATCCCGGTGATCTCGATTCTGACGTCGTCTATGGTGAGCCTGGCCAACTCGTGCACGCGGGCCTTCACTTCTTGAATGGCTTTTTGGGCGGCCTCGTGGATGCGCGTCCCATAGACGGCCAAGAGCGTCATCTTGATGACTAGACGCCCATTCTCTTTGAGAACCTCGATGCCGTCCCCCTTAGCGGCTTGGGTGATCGTGCTGAGAAAGCCAGAGCTCTGCCGGGCCTGGCGCGGCGTGCGCAGCCCCTCCTGCTCGCCAATCACCTTCGCGCAGATCTGGGCAATCACCCGCTCGGAGATATAAATGTCTCCTAGTTCGCTGCTGATCTTTCTCAGTTCTGCCATATCAGGTCTTCACTAGACTGCGCCCTGTCATCTCTTGGGGGCGCTGCAACCCCATCAATTCTAGCACAGTGGGCGCGATGTCGCAGAGCGCCCCGCCGTCAGAGAGCTTGATCTTGCGGGGCCCCACGTAGATGAGTGGGCCGGGGTTATGCGTGTGCGCTGTATGAGGGTGTCCATGCTCGTCTCGCATGATATCGGCGTTGCCATGATCGGCGGTAATGAAGACCTCTCCGTCAACGGAGCGGGTTGCTTCGACAACGCGCCCCAGGCACTCGTCGACAACCTCGACAGCTCTGACGGCCGCTTCCCAAACCCCCGTGTGCCCCACCATATCGGGGTTGGCGTAGTTTATCAAGACGAAATCATAGCGACGACTCGTGATCGCTTTGACCGCCTCCTCGGTGACCTCGTAAGCAGACATCTCTGGCTTCACGTCATATGTAGGGACTTTTGGGGAAGGGATGAGCTTACGCTCCTCGCCGGGGAAGGGCGTTTCGCGCCCGTTATTGAAAAAATACGTGACGTGTGCGTATTTTTCTGTTTCTGCTAATCGAAACTGAGTCAGTCCTGCTCGGCTCAGCACCTCGCCCAAGATATTTTCTAATGGCTCCTCGCCGGGGAAGGCCGCAGGGACAGCGAAGCTTTGATCGTACTGCGTGAGGGTGACGAACTCGAGCTGTGGGCATGGCCCGCGGTGAAACTGAGCGAAGTCTTTTTCGCTGAAGGCGCGGGTGAGCTGGCGGGCGCGGTCGGGGCGGAAGTTAAAGAAGATAACAGCGTCGCCATCGCGAATGACTCCGTCGGGATCGAGGACGATGGGGGATATAAACTCATCGGTCTCTCCGCGCTGATAGGCGCGCTCGACGGCATCTTCTGGGGGGCCATGATCTTTCAGCCCTTCAGCGTGGCGCAAAGCCCGATAGGCTCTTTCAGTGCGCTCCCAACGGTTGTCGCGGTCCATCGCCCAGTAGCGTCCCATGAGAGTCGCGATCTGTCCGAAGCCTTGCTTGTCGCAGAACTCGCGCACTTGTTTCACATAGCGAGCCCCAGAAGTCGGCGGGGTGTCGCGCCCATCCAAAAAAGCATGAATATAGAGAGTATAGACATGCTCGCGCTTTGCCAGCTCGATCAGGGCAAAGAGATGCTCCAACGAGCTATGCACACCCCCGTCGCTGACAAGCCCCATCAGATGGAGTCGGCTGTGATGCGCGTGCGTGACAGCGCGCAGGAGCGCTCTGTTCGTGAAGAAGCTCCCGTCGCGGATCGCCTCGGAGATACGCGTTGAAGTCTGGACGACGACGCGCCCGGCCCCTAAGTTCTGATGGCCCACCTCGGAGTTCCCAAATTGTCCCTGGGGCAATCCGACAGCGCGCCCGTCGGTGCGCACCAACGTATGGGGATAGTTCTCCCAATAGCGATCAAAGTTGGGGGTCTTGGCGAGCGCGATGGCGTTCCACTCCTTCTCTTCTCTCATTCCCCAACCGTCTAAGACGACGAGCACATAGGGGCGCTTGGGCATGGCTTATTATAGAGTTTCTGGGCGAGCATGCGCAAGCTTGCCAAAAAATATGAGACCGATTACAATCGGCCTATACTATGCGTCTTGTCCTCCAGCGAGTGAAAGAAGCGTCTGTAGAGATTGACGGCCGAGTCGTAGGTCAGATCGGGCCGGGGCTTGTAGTCTTCATAGGTGTAGGCAAGGGCGACTCCGAGCACGATGCGGTTTTTTTAGCAGATCGTGTCTTGGGGTTTCGTATCTTCGAAGACGCTGCGGGCAAGATGAATCTCTCGGTCAAAGACGTGCACGGCGAGCTCTTAGTGATCTCGCAGTTTACGCTCTACGGTAGCACGCTCAAGGGGCGGCGGCCCAGCTTTGACGCGGCGGCGCCTCCCGATCACGCCCGCGTGCTCTATGAGCTCTTTCTCCAGGAGTTGCGTCGCAGCGGGCTCAAGGTGGAATCTGGAATCTTTGGGGCGCGCATGAGAGTCTCTTTAGTGAATGACGGCCCGGTGACGTTCATTATGGAGAGCGAGCCGGTTGCACGAGAGCACTCCACCTGATAAGATGTGAATCACAGAGGGCACGGAGCAAGCCACGGAACGCTCAGAAAAGAGACCATTTTCCGTGTCTTCAGTTTTCTTCTGTGGGTTCCGTGATTCTCAGAGATAAGGAGTTGTTGGTATGGGTCAGGGACAACCAAAATACAGACGATCGAGTTCTCAAAAGCGCATGCATCGCGCAGCGAGCTACAAGTTCACGCCAGTGACGATTAACGAGTGTCCGCGCTGCCATGAGCCCAAGCTGCCCCATCGCGTCTGTCTGAATTGCGGTTACTACAACGGCATGGAGATCATCGCGCTGAAGGAAGAGAAGAAAGAATAGCTTCTCGATGACGTCTCGGAAACGGTATAACAAGCTTGTGCGCGACAAGATCCCAGAGCTTCTCATGCGTTCGGGCAAGAGGCCGATCTTTCGTCGCGCGCAAGGGGAAGAGCTCAAACAATACGCGAGTGCCAAGATTGTAGAAGAAGCCAAAGAGTTCGCCAAATCTGGCGATCTGGACGAACTCAGTGACCTGGTAGAAGCGATCTACTTTCGGCTTCAACTTGAGGGCATCTCTGCGCACGAGATACACGAGCGTATGGCGAGAAGACGCCGCGAACGCGGGGGGTTTGAGGGCGGGGTTATCTTAGAGCGCATCGAACGGATTTAAACGCGGCCCTTCAGGCGTGGGTCGAGGATATCCCTGAAGGCATCGCCGATCAGATTCCAGGCCAGCACAAAGAGCAAAATCGCTGCACCGGGATAGATTACTATATACCAATAGGTGCTGAGCCGAGGAATCCAATCGCGGGCGAATGAGATCATCTGACCCCAGTCAGCATACCCGATATCGGCCCCTAGCCCTAGGAAGCTCAGCGCGGCAAAAGAGAGAACATAAGAGCCGATGTCCATTGACCCTACGACGAGCGTGGGATAGATCGCATTGGGAATGATATGTCGTAGCAAGATGCGATGATGTGGCACCCCGATGGCATGGGCGGCCGCGACGTAGTCGCGCTCCTTAATGGCGAGGATGTCACCGCGGATGAGTCGCGCGTAGCTCATCCAGCCGAAGACGATCAGAGCGATCATTGCCGTGAGTAGCCCGCGGCCCAGCGTCGGTTGCAATACGGCAGCCAGGGTAATAGCCGCCACCAAAAAGGGGAAGGCCAAAAAGATGTCAGTGATTCTCATCAAGATCTCGTCGATCCAGCGGCCAAAGTACGCCGCGATCGAGCCGACAACCAACCCGATCAAGACAGTCAAGCCTGTGATGGTCAAGCCGACGAAGAAAGCCGTGCGTGTCCCCCAGATGACGCCGTAGTAGATATCATAGCTCTGAATAGTGCCAAAAGGACGAACCTCGCAGATCGTGGCCTGCCGAGTGATGATCTTCCAGATCCCCTCAATGGGATTCTTTGAATTGGGCGGTTGGGGCATGGGAATGTAGCCGCAACGTGTGATGCGATAGGGTTCGTTGGGATTATCCGGCGGGGCCAACCAGGGAGCAGCTATGGCGATGATCACAAAGAAGAGCACCAACACGGAGCCCGTGAGCGAGAGCGGGTTTTTCAGCAAACGTTTCAGGAGTTTCAATCCAATCTCACCCGCGGATCAATGATGGCGTAGAGTATGTCCACGACCAAGTTCCCCACCACAAGCAGCACGCCATTGAAGAGCGTGAAGCCCAGCACCCCTAAGATATCTAAAGTAGTGGCAGCGTTCGCAGCCCAACGCCCTATGCCCGGATAGTTGAAGATGGTCTCGGTGATCACAACGCCGTTGAGCAGGCCGATAAGCAACAACCCCCCTATCGTAGCCACAGGGATCATGGCGTTGCGGGCAGCATGCTTGTTGATGACCACGCTCTCTTTGAGGCCCTTGGCCCGGGCAGTGGTAACGTAATCTTGTCGCAGCGTCTCTAACATGGAACTGCGGGTCACGCGCAAGAGCAGCGCCCACTGCACATAGGCGAGGGTGATCACTGGCAGGACTAAATGTCTCAGTGAATCCAAAAAGACATCCAATCGCCCTTGGAGCAGCGCATCTATGGTGTACATTCTGGTATATTGCACAAAGGTCCCGTTGATGATCTCACGAGTGACCCAGTCGGAGATTTGCCCAGCAGGAAACCACTGTAGATCGGCGTAGAATTTCATCAGGAGCAAAAGTCCGAAGACGAACGTAGGGAAGGACCAACCGATAAGAGCAAAGACGCGTAGTATCTGATCAATTAATTTGTCTTGGTGGACGGCAGATAGAATCCCAAGCCAGATACCGACTAAGATCACGGGCAGCATTGCCCAGAGAGAGAGTTCCAAGGTGGCTGGAAGATAATAGAGCAAGGCCTCGGCGACGGGACGCTGGGCTGTTTGCGACCAGCCCAGATCGCCTCTAGCAATCTGCTTGAGCCATTGCCAGTATTGGATGTGAATGGGCTTGTCTAACCCGTATTTTTCAATGATCCGTTGCATGGCATCAGGGCTCTTAGGGACATCGCGCATGTAGAGACTAGCTCGCATTGCAGGGGAAAGGAACTGGAAGATAGCAAAGATGAAGATTGTCACCCCAATCAACAAGATTGGCAGTATCATGAGTCGCCGAATGATATATGCAAGCATGATCTCTTTAGGAAGTATACTGAGCAGGGCTGGAGTTCGTCAAGTGCGCAAAGAAAATAGAAGGGCCGGAGGCACCTTTCCCCTCCGGCCCTTGCTTGCTCGCTTAAGAAACTCCTAGCCTTTCGAGAGCCAGTAGACGTACGTCCCTGGGTAAGCTGGGTTGTAGAACCAGCCTTTCACCCAGACCTGCTCATAGCGCCGCACCTGGAGTTGGATGTTTTGGATATTGATCGCATACTCCTTGGCCAGGCGGTTGAGCTCGAAGTAGATCTTCTCGGCTTTGCCGCCTATCCTCTGATCCGGCTCCTTCTTGGCCTTATCTACCAGATCGTCGAAGAGGTCCTGGAGGGTCGGATACTTCTTGGCCTCGAGGAAGGTGGCATACACCGGCTTGAAATCCACGTCCTTGGTGACCTCGAAGTTCTGGGCGATCGCAAAAGCCCCGGTCCGGTACATATAGGGCTGGACCCAGTTGTGCGGGTGGGCATAGTCTTCGAGCCAGCCGACCCAGAAGACTGCCAACTCGCCGGCATCCATGGCCTTCAGATAAGTCGGCCAGGGCAGGTCCAGCACATCGATGGAGAAGATGGGCCTGCCGGGGCGTTTCTTGTTCATATCTTCGAGGTTGCGCTCCAGCATCTCGGCGGCGAAGCGACGCGCAACGTTCCCTTGGTTGAAGGTCAAGACGATGCGCATCCCATCTGACCAGAGCTTGCCGCCCCAAGCCGCTTTCAACTCTTCTTCACACTTGGCCAGGCTGAACTCGTAGCCTGTCTGCTGGGGGTTAAAGCCGAGCCGGCCCTTGATGATCACCCCGCCGAGCATAGACTCTGCCTCGCCCAGCCAGGACTCCTTGATATACGTAGCTGTATCGAAGCAGTAGTTGAAAGCTCTTCTCAAGTTGAGGTCGCTGAGCAGGTCGGGCTTGTCCGCACCCCCAAGCTTGGGCATGTAGGCGCTGCCCTCTTTGACCTTGAAATTGATGAAGCCGCTCTGGGCTACGTTTCCCGGCAGCGGACCGTGCATACGCGCCTTGCCCGCCTTCACTAGCGGATCCATGGCAGCGACGAAGGGACGAGGCACGTCGATGGAGTCAGCGTCGCCAGCTTCAAACATTGCCAGCCGCGTGCCCCATTCCGGCACGACCTTGCGCACGTAGCGGGTGATCTTGGCTGGTCCTCGCCAATAGGCGTCGTTACGGACGAGACTGATCTCTTTGCCCTTCTCCCAGCGCTCCAGCTTGTAGGGGCCGGTGCCGTTGGCCACGTCGAAGAGCTTCGAGTCCTCAGCCTTGGGGTCCCACCACTTGCGCCAGTTGTCGCACTTGCCGTCCCAGTCGCCACGAGCTATAGCCCACTCCTTATCTATAATTGACATCCAGCTTCCGGCTAAGATCTGCAAGAAGGGCGCGAAGGCAAAGGCCAGCTTGAAGGTGACCGTGTCTCCAGACACAGTGGCCGCATCGAGAACCATCTGACAAGCCTTCAGGTCGCCGACTTTCTTGGCCAACTCGTCAATTGAGGCGACATCGAGAACCGGCTCGGTGATCATGTGGATGGGGCCGCCGCTTCTGTCCTGCAGAAGCGCCCGCTGGAAGCTGTAGGCGACATCCTCCGCCGTTAGATCCCCGCCCTCATGGAACTTGATGCCCTTGCGGATCTTGAAGGTGTAAGTCTTGCCGTCGGCAGAGATCGTTGGCAAGCTCTCCGCCAGCACCGGGACGAATTTGTCAATAGCTTCGCCGTCGTAGAAGATCAAAGTTTCGTAGATATTAAAGATCGCCGTAGCGCTCGAGGTGTCATAGTGCCAAGCCGGATCAAGGGTCTCGAGATCTCCGATAACGGCCTCAATATACGTATCGGGATTCTTGATCTGGGCTACACCGCTCGCTACCCCGAAGACCAGCATCAAAACTATGGCCAAGATTCCCCATCGCCACACAGATTTCATGCTGCTACCTCCTTTATGTAAAGTTTTGCGATGCTGTGGGACAGAGGTGCTATTTTTTTCTCCCTAAGCCTCGGCGACCACCTCCCTATTGCTCAGCGTTGAATCACCCCGAACGCTGACTTTTTAGTTTATATTACATCCAAGGGCTGGGGATTGTCAAGTGCTGGGGGATCGCAATCGTCTTGACTTTGGTGCGGGTTTCGTGCACACTACTGGGGCTATGCAGAGATGGATATGGTTTGTGATAGGTGGGCTTCTCGTCCTTGGGGGATTGATCTTCTGGTGGGCGCGGCAGGCCAGCGCGCCTTCGTCACAATTATACAGGGCAAACGTTTTAGAGGTCCTCAAAGGGCGCGGGGGGCTCGATCCAGGCCTGGCGTTCATACTCCGCGGGCTGCGCGTCGACTTGGATTGCCGTGAGGAAGAGCTCTGCACCCGTAGCGAGAGTTTCGTGCATTTTTACGAGATCACTGAGCAGTACGAACATCTGTTAGG
>JBEPZC010000042.1:0-8061 GCA_041641035.1 Candidatus Bipolaricaulota bacterium | reverse complement strand
TGCACCCCGCCCCACGGCTGATGGATCATAATGCGCGCGTTGGGGAGGGAGAACCGCTTGCCCTTCGTGCCCGCAGCCAGCAACAGCGCACCCATGGAGAACGCCGAGCCCACACAGATCGTGCGCACGTCACAGCGCACATACTGCATCGTGTCATAGATCGCCAGCCCCGCGGTGGTGCTGCCCCCCGGCGAATTGATATAGAGATAGATGTCTTTCTCGGGGTCTTTGGACTCGAGAAAGAGCATCTGGGCGACCACGAGATTGGCCGCGTAATCATTGATGACACCCTGCAGGAAGATAATGCGGTCCTCGAGCAATCGTGAGTAGATATCATAGACGCGCTCATACTGACCGGTGCGGTCAATGACAAACGGTATTTGGAATTTAGGGGTCATAGGAGCTCCTTTGTGTGCCGTCATTCTATATAATTTTCGCTCGTTCATAGAGAAATTGCAAGACGCGCTCGTCCTCGTGCTCGGAACGGAAGCTCTGGAGCTGCCCCTCGCGCTCCAGCAGCGCGCGCAGTTTGATGGGCTTCATCTCGCGCTTGTGTGCCTCTTCTTCTAAGATCTTTTCAAAATCCGCATCGCTTAGGGCAAGACCCTCTTGCTTCTTGATCGCTTCGAGCACTAGTTCGCGCTTCACGCGCTGCTCGATGGCCCCCTTGAGCTTCTTCACATCCTCTGCGGAAGGCTCCGGCAGCCCTTGGTCGTGAAGCCGTTGGAGCTCCTGGGCGACGAGCTGTTCAACAAAGCGAGTTGGCAGCTCGACGTTTGTCTGCGCCACAAGAGCATCGAGGATTTTGAGTTTCAGCTCGCGCTCGCGGCGTCGGGCACGGCTCTCTTCAAGCTCGTGACGGATCTTAGCGCGCAGCGCCGCGACGTCCTCGTGGTTGAGCGCCTTGGCCAACTCGGTAAGGTCGGGCTTCTCGAGGGCTTTGACGCCCTCAATGCGCAGCTCTATGCGTTGGCCGTCGTCGGTCTTCAAAGTGACGGTCTCCCCGACCCTATGGCCAATAAGCTGCCCTGTGAGCTCACCGGCAGTGGCCTGCCACTCCCGTATGCGATCTTCTCCGCCGAGCTTGACCTCGACGATATCCCCTGCTTCGACGACGGAGCTGTGCTCGCCGACTTTGGGGATGAGCGTCGCGTGGTCGAGACGCAGACGCTCCAGCACCGCGTCTATATCGGATTCTTGCACGGGCTGGACGGGGATATCTTCGACTTCGATCCCGGTGTACTTCTCTACGGTGACTTCGGGCAAGACCTCGATCTCGGCCTCGAAGGTAAAGTCTTTGTGGGGATCGAACTCCCCCGGCTTGGTCTGCGGGGGGCTGACCGGGCGCAGCTGCAGCTGGTGCAGCGCTTGGGGAAGATACTCTTCGATGAGCTCTGCTTGGGCGTCTTCGTTGAGAAAATCTTTTCCGAAGCGGGCTTCCAGCACAGCGCGCGGCACATGCCCGGGGCGAAACCCAGGGAGATGGATCTCTCGAGTGGCGCGACGGAAGAGCTCGTCTATCTTCCGGCGCACCGTCTCTGCGGGGATCTCCACACGCACGACGACTTGAGTTGGGCTCTTGGACTCTTTAGTGGCTTTCACTGCTCTTTGCTCCTCTCTCAAGATGGGTGACGAGCTTGGTCAGCAAGGCATTCAGGGGAGTAGCGATTCCTAATCTTCGTCCCTCCCGCACGACTGCGCCGTTAATATACTCGATCTCAGTAGGACGACCGCGACGCACATCTTGGAGCATACTCGAGATGTTCTGCGCGGTCTTGGTGGCGACCGTCTCGACGCGCTCGATGGCTTCAGCTTCGCTCAGCGTGACCCCGTGCGCGCGGGCGACACCCAACACTTCGTGGGCCACTGCCCCGGCGATCTGCCGCAGTTCGAGATCGGCAACGATGGCCCCATTGGGCTGATCAAAGAGCGCTGTCAGGGGGTTGATCGCGCAGTTAATAATGAGCTTCTCCCAGAGAAGACGCTCGATCTCCTCAGAGTATTCTGTTTCTATGTCAGCGTTCCGCAAGAGCGCAAGGATCTTTTCGATCTCTGGGGTGAGGGGCCCTTGCCAGCGTCCCAGTCTGGTGGGGCCAACACCAGCCCAGCGCACCCGCCCAGGCCCCAGCAGCGTCGCCCCTTGGGCTGTGACCCCGCGCAAGAATCGCTCTTTGGGGACAAATCGTAAGATCTCGCTCTCCATCCCAACCCCGTTCTGGAGGCTGAGCACCCACGACCGTTGATTGAGATGAGGCGCGATCTGGGCCATCGCCTGAGCTGTCTGATGGGCTTTGACAAAGATCCCTACAACGTCAGCTTCGGCGAGGGCTTGTGGGGTTGTCGTCGTCTCCAGGGAGACTGTGAAAGAAGTGCCGTCGCGCTCGATGCACAGGCCAGCGCTCGCAATAGTCTGCATATGTTCGACATTGGAGGGATTATACAAGCACACGGAGGCACCGGCTCGTGCCAGTAGCCCCCCAACCAGACTCCCTAAGGCCCCTGCGCCAACGATCCAGATTCTCATTGGAGCTTTTTCAGCACGTCTTCGCTGATCGTGAAGCTGTGCTCGTGGACCGTCGGGAATTTTCCGCCCTTGACATCGCTCAGGAAGGCTCGTGCTGCTTGTTCGATCTGCTCGGCTATATTCGTATAGCGTTTGGAGAATTTAGGGGAGATCCCCAATGAAAGCCCGATCATATCTGTCACCACGAGCACCTGGCCGTCGCAGTAGGGGCCAGCGCCAATCCCGATCGTTGGGATCTTCACCCGCTCGGTGATCAATTTCGCTAATGCCCACGGCACAGCCTCCAGCACCAGCGAAAAGACCCCGGCTTCTTCGAGAGCCTTGGCATCGTTGAGGAGCTTTTTGGCGGTCTGTTCATCGCGCCCTTGGACTTTCAGGCCGCCAAGCTGGGCCGCGCGCTGCGGCGTCAGCCCGATGTGCCCCATCACGGGGATGCCGCGACGCACTAATAAGCAAATGATATCGGCCATGTCGGCCCCGCCCTCAAGCTTGACAGCCTCGGCTCCCCCCTCCTTGAGGAAGCGCCCGGCGTTAGCGAGAGCTTGCTCGCTCGAAATCTGATATGACATGAACGGCATATCCCCCACGAGCAGGGCGCGCTTCACCCCGCGCCGCACCGCCTTGGTGTGATGGATCATCTCGTCCATCGTCACGGGGATCGTGTCGGAATACCCTAAGATATTATTGCCCACGGAGTCGCCCACGAGGAGGATCTCGATCCCCACACGATCTAAGAGAAGGGCTGTGGGCCAATCGTAGGCCGTGAGCATAGCGATCTTCTCGCCGGACTCTTTCATCGCTTGGATCTTGGGGATGGTGACTTTCTCGTCCATGACTGTCGTCCAGATCATAACAACTGTTTTTGTGGGAGTCAAGAGAGCGCACCAAGTTGCACGAGGGAGCCTGGACGTGGTAGAATCTTCTCGAAGTAACGGAGTCCGTCCCCTGCGAGGGAGGCGGCAGTAGGGCTTTATGTACAAAGATCTCGATCGGCGTATTGTTGAATATTTACAGAGGGACGGTCGGGCCAGCTTGCGGCAGTTGGCACGGCACCTCCATGTCTCCACAGCGACAGTAAGCCATCGCCTGCGCGAGCTTGAGCTCCAAGGAGTCATCCGGGGATACAAAGCACTCGTAGACTACGCCAAGCTGGGATATCCGATCACGACCGTGACGCTCATCAAGGCGCGCGGCAACCAGATCCCCCATATCGTTGCGGAGCTGCAGAAGAACGATGAGCATCTGACGCATGTCTACGAGATCACGGGGGAGTTCGATATTTTGGTGATCGGGAAGTTCCAAGACCAAGAGAGCATGAACACCGAGATCAAGAGGCTCTTGGGGCATCCGGCCATCGAGCGAACCAACACGAGCATCGTCTTGTCCGTGGCCAAGGAAGAAGCACCCATCGGAGCGCTGCACAAAGAAGGAAGAATTGACTGATGGGAGGGGCTTGCTTATAATAAGGGCACTCTTAATTGCGCAGTGCGGGAAAGGGATCGCATCTCGATGAACACAGGGTGGTGAGAGGGATGGTTGAGCTCAAGGATTTCAAGATCTTCTCCGATCTTGGCCAAAAAGACCTCAGCGAGTTAGAGAGCAAGATCCGCAAGATCAAGTATGGGCGAGGGGAGATCATCTTTCAAGAGGGGGCACCGGCGTTCGGATTCTATCTGGTCTTCGAAGGGCATGTGAAGCTGGTCAAGCGCACCCTTGGGGGCAAGAAGCAGATTCTCAAACTCGTTGGCCCCGGCGAGATCGTGGGCGAGACAACGCTCTTCGACAAGGGCGTGCATATTGCCTATGCCAAGACGCTCAATAAATCGGTGGTGGGGTTCATCGAGCGTGGGGACTTCTTTGACTTTCTCACGCGTCACCCGCCTGTGGCCTTTCGGCTCTTTGAGAAGCTCAGTGAGGAGCTCAAGGCGTTTCAGTGCAAGCTCGCTGAGCGCAGCTATAACGGCAGTAAAGAACGGCTCGCTCGGATTATCTTAAAGCTTGGAGAAAGCGGCATCGAGCTGTCGCGCACGGAATTGGCCGAGATGGCCGGCGTCAGCTCCAAGACGGCGATCCGTACCCTGGGAGAGCTGGAGGAGCGCGGGGTGATCACCGTAGATGACCGCAAGATCACGGTGCTCGATCAGAAGTCTCTGGAAGCGATGGCCGAGCCGTTCCCCTTCCGGCTGGACGATAATCTTATTATCTAAGTGGGTCAACCTTCGGGTGGGGAGGGGACAGGTGTCCTTTCGCGAGCGCCCCGCGGAACGTAGACTCAACATCAGTTGAAGACGCTGTGGTGGGGAGCCATTCCCCGCAAGCGAGCTTATGATGAGTGGGTTGGAACGCATAGCAGTCGTCCTTGTACTCTATGGCGCGGCTCTCTTCTTTCTGTTAGGGCTGAGGGATTATCAGGTCATCGAGGTGCTGATAGTGTTGGGGCTCCCCATAGTGTTGAGCACGTGGCTGTTGGGCCTTCTTGGTGGGGTGGGCAGCGCGATAGCAAGCCTGATCTGCTCTGTTCTCTTCGTCCCCTCTCAGGTGCTTCCCCTGGCCGGAGTGTGCTATATGGCTGTGGGAGTGGGGCTGGGGCTATGGCACCGGCTGAGGCACACACCACCATCGAAGAAGACGCGAATGGGAGAGCACTCTCTCTTCCGACGTTCCCTGAATTTCTTGAATATCATTGACGCTGAGGGGCAGGTGCTGGAGAGCAACGATCGCGCGATAGAAGTCTTTGGTTCGCCCCGGCGGGTTTGGGAGTTCATCCATCCTGATGATCAAGTGCGTTTTCGTGAGGAGCTGTCCCGTGCGGCGTTGCGTGGCGAGGCCGGCCCAACGAAATTGCGCACCATCTCCCAGCGCAAGGAAGTGATCCCCGTCGAGCTGAAGCTGGTGCGCTTGGAGCAGACGTGCCATGCCCCATTGGTGTTGGAGATGCGCGATCTGTCGGCTCTGGCGGAGCTGGAGAACAAGGTGCGCGAGGCCCAAGCACGCTATCGCTATCTCATCGAAGATGCGATTGACACCCTTGATACAGGGATCTTGCTTTTAGACAAAGATCAGCGCGTCATTTGGGCCAATCGTACGTTAGAGCGATTCTTCGATCTCGACCGGGATGAGATGATCGGGCGCGAGGTACGGCGCGCCCTTGGTGGGGCGAAGCGGGCGTTGGCCCATCCTGAAGACTTTGAAAGGGTCGTCGCTGGCACGTCCGAGCCGTTCTTCTTCACGGTGCAGACCAATGGGACGGAGCGTATCTTAGAGTATCGCAGTATTCCCGTCGCTACAGAACGCTACAAGGGCGGTCGGATCGATCACTTCATCGACGTCACGGAGAAGAGGCGCCTGGAGCAGAGTTTATATGACAAGACTAAGAGATTAGAAGATAAGAACCGTCAGCTGGAAGAGTTCACTCATGTGGTGTCCCATGACTTGAAAGAGCCGTTACGGACGATGGCTGTGTTTAGCCAGTATCTGCTCGAGGATTATGCTGATAAGCTCGACGACGAGGCGCGGGACTATCTCCATCGCATCAATCGTTCGAGCCTGCGGATGCGCAATCTCATTGACGATCTCTTAAGGCTGAGCAGCATCGGGACACGGCAAGAGGCGCTCGAGAAAGTCTATCTCAGCGAGGTCTTTGAGCAGATCAAGGAGGACATGAAGGCGCGCTTAGAAAACGTCTCGCTGCAGCTGCCCAAGACCATGCCCATTATCGTTGCGAACAGGACGCGCATGATCGAGCTGTTTGGGAATCTGATCTCCAATGCTATTAAATATAACGACAAGCCAGAGAAGCGCATCGAGATCGGGTGGACGCGGCAAGGGGAATTTTATAGATTTTACGTGCGGGACAATGGCATCGGCATTGAGGAGCCGTACTTAGAGAAGGTCTTTGAGCTGTTTGAGCGGCTCAACCCTCGTGGGGACGACTACGAGAGCACCGGGGCGGGGCTGGCTATCTGCAAGAGAATCGTTGAGGAGTACGGCGGGCGGATCTGGGTGGAATCGAAGGTGGGGGAGGGCAGCACGTTCTATTTCACGCTGCCTAACCCACACTTCTCTCAGAAGCTGAGCACCAACGGTGTGAAAGAAGCCGTTCTCGCGAGGTAATGAACCGACTCGAGGTGAGCTATGCGCAATAGAAAGCTAAAGATCCTCCTGGTCGAGGACAACCCTGACGACGTGAAGATCGCCGAGCGGTCGCTGAAGAAGGGCAACGTGCAGAGCGATCTCTTTATCGTGCAGGACGGGCAAGAGGCGCTCGATTTTCTGCATCGCAAGGGGAAGTTCGCCGACGCTCCCCGGCCTGATCTGATCTTTTTGGATCTCAACCTGCCCAAGGTCAGCGGCCACGAGGTCTTAGCCCAGATTCGCCAGGACCCCCAGCTCAGACGAATTCCCGTGATCGTGCTGACCGTCTCCAAGCGCGAGGAGGACATCGTCAAGGCGTATAACTCCGGGGCAAGCGGCTATATTCATAAGCCACCCAGCACTACTGAGTTCATTAAAGTCATCAACACGGTGCTCGACTACTGGGAGGTCTCGGAGTTGCCCCCGTCTTAAGCGAGCGAGATCTTCACGGGATTTTCACTCTGAGGTCATCTCTTTTGGACGTGGGGTTGTGTAAGCTTTCAGGGAAGCGTGTCCGGTAATGGTGGGGACACCAGGCACTTGAGTATCTGACGAAATCTCGCGCTGGGGTAGACCAGGGTCCTTGGGGTCCTGCAGGAGAGGGGGTAAAGTAGAAGACGATGATCGCTCACAGGAAGAGCCGACAGAGCAGAGTCCGTGGCATGGTGCCAGCCAAGGCAACGGGTTTACGGCCCGACAGACCAGGGTTTTGCCGCGTCGCTCCTGCCAACCTCCTTCGGCGCGGATTTTTCCCCAGTCTGGACTTGGCCGGGGTTCGAGTCCCCATGGGCGAGGGAAACCTCGGTTCTTCCTGCGGTCGTAGGGGCACCCTCCTCCGGGCCGCTCCTATGGCCGGTGGTTGCTAACCTCATTCCCCGGGAAGGCGGGATCAACCCCTCCCGCCTTCCCTCCCTGCCTCCTCCTAAGTCAGATTGTCACCTGCTGTACTGTGTTATATAATTGCGCTGTGGAGGACTGACCGAGAGTATGTTCAAGACAGCGCGGTTCTACAGCCCTACAATGGGCAAGCTCAACTTCGATCAAGTCGTGGACGAGATCGTGCGCATCATGGAAGAGGACCCGCACAATCGCTATGAGATCGTCGTCGGCAGCGACTCACACTCTAGCCCCGGTGAGATGGACTTCGTCACCGCGGTGATCATCCATCGGGTGGGCAAGGGTGGACGGTATTTTTGGAAGCGCATCCGCGAGCGCAATATCTACACCCTACGTCAAAAGATCTATCGCGAGGCGTTGCTCAGCTTCGAGCTCGCGAAAGACTTGATGGAAGAGCTGGAGCGGCGCACGATGCTCGATTATAACTTAGAGATCCACGTGGATGTGGGGCGCAACGGGCGCACCAGAGAGCTCATTGACGAGGTCGTGGGGATGATCATGGCCAG
>JBEPZC010000041.1:0-8092 GCA_041641035.1 Candidatus Bipolaricaulota bacterium | reverse complement strand
CGCTGCGTCGGTAGTCGAACCCCGCAAAGACCACGGGGACGAACGGGCCGCTTGGCCCTTCTGGAGCGTCGAGCAGCCGTGCGATTGTCAGCATGAACTGCTCCTGAGGTATCCAGTAGACCCCGCGGTAGCCGATATCGGGCTGAGCGAAGCTTCGCCAGGTGAGGCTGGCAATCCCAAAGATATCTGTGCCCGTGAGGGCAACGACTGCCGACGCGATCGTCCCACGCCCTAAGTTGAGCCACCCTCCCACGTAGCCGTTGGCAAGGATCAGCCGATAGTCATTCAAGAAGCCGATCTCAACGGTCTGCCCCAGCGGGTTCATGCGTATGAGATACGCATCGAGCGGCAGGTCGTTATCCCCGTTGGTGATGACCCGTGTTCGCTGGGGATAATAATTATTCAACCGATTGATGTCAGGGGTGACTTCGAGGGGATCAACGCGCACTTCTTTGATGGGGCGCTTGGAGCGAAACTCCCAGATCTCCGAAGGCTTATCGCTTGCGTAGGTATACGTAAACTCTTCGTCCAGCTCGGAGACCGCGACAACAGTGACGGGCATGCGGATGGGGCCTTTGCGCTCCAGGAAGACGCGCACTGCGTATCTATCGGCATCCTTAGGCGCGTCTTTGGGCAGCTCCAGGAGCTGAGATTCAAAGCCGGTGACAGCGTAATCTAAGTAGAGCGCGGGGTCGTCGTCGCGGTGCAGCCACGCCGCAAAGAACTCTGTAAAATCTTGCCCAGAGATCTCTTCGACGAGCTTCTCAAACTCAGCGACGCTGAGGAACTTATGACCCCATCGTTCATAGGCTGTTCGCAAGATCGCATTCATCGTATCGTGGCCCAGCAGGCCGCGCAGCGCTCGCAGCACCAAGTAGCCTTTGTTATACAGCCGCACGGCGCTATAGTTGGCGTAGCGCACATCTTGTTGGGGCTTGACGATCGCTTCGTCAAAGCGATCTTTATGGGCTAGCACATAGGGCAGCTCGCTGAGGTGCTTGCGCAAATTGAGATACCCCAATTGGGATTGAATAAACTTCTCCAACAGCCCTGAGCGCTCCATTTGAATGAGATTGGGGCCAAACTCACCGTACTTCTCCTCAAAGTAGGTGATGGCCAAGTAGTCGCTGAACGCTTCGGAGAGGAAGTTTTCGGCGTTGAGATCGGCCCCAATGCCGATGCCCCACCAGTTGTGAGCTATCTCGTGAGCTACGATGTACTCCGTCAGGCGATCCAATGCCCCAGCGACCCCCAGATCTTTCTCGAAGAAGAACGAACTGCCGAGGATAATGAAGCCGTCAGCGGTCATGCCGAAATAACCGTCTGTGGAGGACTCGACGATCACCAGGCGTTTGTAGCTATACGAGCCAAAGCGTGCTTGGTAGTAACTTAAGATTTCACGGGCATAGGTTGCCAGCAGGCGCGCATTGGCTTCATGCCCTGGGCGATAATACACTTTAATAGATATATCGTCGGTGAGCTCGTACTGTTTGAACTTCTCGCTGATGCTGATGGGGAGGGAGCGCGTGGGAACATCTGACCTGGCGCGCACGATCTTCTGTCCCTTGAGTTCTGGATGAGGTTCTTCTGTTTGGTAGTCAGCCCCAACAGCGACGACATACTCTTCCGGCAGTGTCAGCTCCAACTCGTACAAGGCTGCGGGCATCAGAAACTTATAATACGGGCGTGGGGTGATGTAGCGTCCGTCTATGAGCTCTGTTGCGGGTACTGGGATGGGGCTCCAGCCGAAGCGCCAGGTGAAGATCCCATTGTGAAAGCCCTCGTCCGGCCCCGTGATATGGGGGAACTTCGTCTCAAATTCGATCACGACGGTGATCGTCTCGCCTGGTGCTAACGGCTGGGGGAGATCTATTCGTAGCACTGTGTCATCCAAGGAGTACGTCTGGAACCAATCGGGCCCGCGCTCCAGTGCGAAGTCGAGGGCGCTTCCATCGGGCGTCTTGACCGAGAAGACCTTGGTCCAGCTAGGATCAAAGCCGTTCCAATAAGAGCTGTCAAGTACCGTCGGAGCAAGATGGGGGTTGGGCTCGCGGCTGTAGTTGGGCATCAACAAGAAATACAGAGCCGATACCGTCGTCTGAGAGTCGTTCGTATAATCGACAGTTGCCGTCCCAGAGATCAAGCGATCTTCTGAGTCTAGAGAGACGTTCAGCACATAGCGATTCTGCTGGACTTCTTGAGCCGATAGTGTGGAGCAAGAAACGGCTACGACCCACGCCACAATCCCGACGATCTGAAAAGCTTTGGTCATCGTGCCTCGTTACCTCCTGTCGGATTCATGCTTTCGATGGTTCAGGACTTCGATGCGCACCTTGCGCACTGCCTTCTCTGTGGCTTCTGCGACGATGATCCGTGCGCCATCTATAGTGAGCGACGTGCCTACTTTAGGGATCTCTGTCAGCCGATGCATCACCAACCCCCCGATGGTCACGGCTTCGGAGAGCGGTAGATCCAGGGAGAACCGAGTATTCAATTCGTCGATGGGCGTCTCCCCGTCCACCAGATAGACCGTTGGCGCGATCTGCTTGATCTGCAGCGCTGCTCTCTTCTCTTCGGGCTCGTCGTACTCGTCGCGGATCTCACCGACGATCTCCTCCAAGATGTCCTCGAGGGTCACCACACCCATCAGGCCCCCGTACTCGTCCACGACCATGGCCATGTGCTTCTTATTCTTTTGAAAGTCGCGCAGGAGTTTGCGAATGGGCTTGTTGGGCGCGGTGAAGAACGCCGGCCTGATAATATGCTCCAGGCGCGCGTTACTGAGCAGTTCACGCAGGCGTCGAACCTCCGCTTCGTAGAACGCCTTCTCCTCCATGAGCTTTTTGATCTCTTCTGGGGTCTTGGCTTCCTTGAGCCGTCGGGGCAGCTCGTCTTGAAGCTTCCGCTTATATTCGTCGAGCTTCTGTTTTTCGGCGTAGCCAAAGCGCAAGAGATCTTTGGCGTGCAGGACCCCGCGGATGTTATCCAAGCTGCGCTCGTAGACGGGGTAGCGCGAGTGGCCCTCGCGCGCGATGATCTCGCGCACTTCAGCCAAGGGGGTATTGATCTCAATAGCCACGACGTGGGTGCGCGGCACCATGACTTGGCGAGCGACTAAGTCATCGTAGGCGAAGATGCGCCGGATCATCTCGCCCTCTTCTTCTTGGAGCATGCCGCGCTCCTCGCTCAGCTCGATCAAGAGCTTGATCTGATCTTCGCTCACATGCACCGGCTCGCGCGTGCGGTACTGTGATGGGAAGAGACGGAACAGTGCGTTGGCTATCCCTTGAAAAAATCTGGTCAAGGGGTGCAACACCACTGACAGCCAATAGAGCGGACCGATCACGCGTGGGGTCAGGCGTTCCGCGTTGTTCTTCCCCAACTGCTTGGGCGTGATCTCCCCAAAGATCAGCAAATACACGGTGATCAAGAGCGTGGCGACGAGCGCGGTCTCCGAGCCACTTAAGGCGGGGAAGAGTTGGAGCGTGAGCACTGTGGCTATGGAGCTGGCAAACAGATTGACGAAGTTATTGACGATAGCCAGCGCCGTAATGAGCGATGTGGGGTTGTCATAGAGGGCCTGCAAGGCGCGGGCCTGGCGCGGATGCTCCTGGATCATCGTTTTCAGGCGCAACCGGCTGACCGACGCAATAGCCATCTCAGAGACCGAGAAGAAGAACGACAGCGCCGTCAAGATCACTAAGATCGTCAAGCCCCACGCTACACTCATAGACTCATCCTAACTCTTGTATTTGAGAAGAGAACAGCTTTACAATCTCGATTATAGATTTGCCCCGCTCACTTTGCAAACGAGGCTCCCCAGGAGTATCTTATAAGGTTATTATGGACGTCCAGGAGATTCGAGCCTTGATAGAGATCTTCGAGCGCTCATCGCTCTCGGAGTTAACCCTTGAACGCGGAGGAGCGCGCCTGATCCTGAAGCGTGAAGGCACGCGCACCACCGCGTCGGTTGCTGCACCCTCACAGCCCTTGTCCCAACCCCCTGTTTCTCCATCTTCTTCTGCTCTGAGTGTGCCCTTAGCTGATGCTTTTCCAGATGGCTATGTCATAAAGTCCCCCTTAGTAGGGACGTTCTACCGGCGGCCTGCTCCTACTGAACCCCCCTACGTTGAGGTCGGGGATCGCGTGGAGAAGGGTGATACGGTCTGCATCATTGAAGCGATGAAGGTCATGAACGAGATCAAGGCCGAGCAGGCCGGAATCGTGGAGAAGATCCTCGTTGAGGATGGCAAGCCCGTGGAGTACGGGCAACCGTTGATGGTCATCCGAGCTGCGTAGGGACCTCACCTTTGTCTACTATGTTTAAGAAGATCTTAGTTGCCAATCGCGGGGAGATTGCCGTGCGCATCATCGAAGCGGCGCACGAGCTGGGGATCAGCACGGTCGCGATCTTTTCTGAAGCCGACCGGGGAGCGCTGCACACGCGCCTTGCCGACGAAGCCTACTGCATCGGCCCGGCTCCGGCTCAGCAGTCGTACTTAAAGATCGCAGCGGTCATGAGCGCTGCGGAGGTCTCAGGCGCTGACGCGATCCATCCAGGCTACGGGTTTTTAGCGGAAGACCCGCACTTCGTCGAGGTCTGCGAGGCGTCAAAAATTGTTTTTATCGGCCCTCGGTATGAGACGATGCTCTATGCGGGGGACAAGCTGCGCGCCAAGCACGCCGTCCACGCGGCGGGTGTCCCTGTCGTCCCGAGCTCTGGAGCCCTTAGGACCGAAGAAGATCTTAGAAAAGCTGTGGCGCAGCTTGGCTATCCGGTGCTGCTTAAAGCATCGGCGGGGGGAGGAGGGCGCGGCATGCGCATCGTATCTAATGAGTCGGAACTTCTCGAGAAGTTCCGAGCGGCGCAGCGTGAGGCCGAAGCCGCCTTCGGAGATGCGACGCTCTATATGGAGCGATATCTTCCCAACGCCCGGCACGTCGAGGTGCAGATACTCGCTGATCAGCACGGCAAGATTCTACACTGGGGCGAGCGGGAATGCTCCATTCAGCGACGGTATCAGAAGCTGATCGAGGAGTCGCCCGCGCCAACGCTCAGCGATGAGATGCGCGCTGCGCTTTGGGATGCGGCGGTGCGCGTCGCGCGCGCTTTAGACTATCACAACGCGGGGACGGTCGAGTTTCTCGTGTCGAACGATGAGTTTTACTTCATCGAGATCAACGCGCGGATTCAAGTGGAGCATCCCATCTCCGAGGTGCGAGTTGGCAAGAACTTAATCAAAGAACAGATCCGCATCGCTGCGGGGGAGCGCTTGGGCTACAGCCAGCGCGACATCAAGCTTCAGGGGCACGCTATAGAGTGTCGGCTGAATGCTGAAGACCCTTCGAAAAACTTCGCGCCGTCGCCGGGGACGGTGAAGATCAAGTCGTTGCCTGGCGGGCACGGCGTGCGCTTGGACACAGCGCTCGTGGATGGGCTGCCTATGACATCTTATTACGATTCGCTGCTAGCAAAGCTCATCGTGCACGGGCAGACGCGCCACGAGGCCATTCTGAAGATGATCAACGCGCTCAAGCGTTTCGAGGTTGAGGGGGTGGCGACGACGCGCGATCTCTGCCTGGAAATCGTCTCCAGCCCAGAGTTTCTAGCTGGAGCGTTCGACACACAATTTTTGGAGAGGCGATTGAACACTTAGCTCAACACGCCCGTCTTGATTGGTCGGACTTTGCGATAGACCTGCTCCGGCGGCAGCCTCTTCCCATCTACGGTGAGCAGGTCTTCAACAGCGATCCCGAAGAGCCGCTCGTTCTCCTCTAAGTAGGGCAAGATCAGCGCCCAGTCGGCGTCGCTGAGCTTCTCATAGCAGCCGCCGTTGAGCTGGTCGTCGTCCAATTTATAATGAGGATCGCGCACGTAGATCGCTCCTCCGGAAGCGAGCGAGAAGAGATTGCTTCCCGGATAGGGCGTCTCCAGCTCCAGGATCTGCCCGTCTTCGTCTAGGGTGATCCCGTTCAGAATGACAAAGCCCCCGCCGTGGAGCGGGTCTCCAGCCATGAACGACTCAGCTAGATAATCGAGCGCCGTGCCGTTGATGACCACGCGCGGATGGCCCACGGCGTTGATGAGCGGGCGCCCTGCAGCATTGCCCAAGATATACGCTTGCCCGCCCTTGGCTCCATAGAAGAACGTCTGTCCGACATCTCCGTAGACGACGAGCTTTCCGTCGTGATAGATCTGGCCCAGCTGATCTTGAGCGTTGTTGTGGACGACAATCTCCGCGCCATCGAGCCCGCTGGCGAGATAGTCCCCCGAGCTCCCATAGACGTCAATGCGAACGCCGTGCGATTTGGGCCCCAGCCCACTGCCGATAAACCGCTGCCCGCGACAACGATAGACAATGAATCTCTTCCAACCGAGCCGATAGGCCTTGACGATGAAGAGCGAGAGCGCATCGTCGCCTTCTGGGGCAAAGTTCGTCGCGTCGATGACTAACGTCTGGGTTGGCGCTATCGGAGCAGAGAGCGCAGCGCGCGTCTGCCAAGTGATTCGCACAGCGTCGGACCCTGTGCTCGGCACGGCGTCCAAGAGGGCAGTGATCGCCTTCTCTAACAGGGCACGGAGCCACTTGCGCTCCATCTTCTCGACGCGATAGCGACGATCTACTAAGAGCGTCAGCACCTCCAGCACATGGCGGCGCTGGGCATCGCCCTGGCGCGATTTCTCGAGAGAGACGTGCAAGAATTCCTCAAAGAGATCATAGTCCCACGTTACAAGCTCGCTGGTGAGCTCCGTAAAAGCTTCATAGGCTGGCAGAGCGGGATCGAGCACCGCTGCTACGGGGTTGGTAGGGAGAGAGACCCTCACCTTGCTTACAGCACCCCTCTCTCGTAGGCCACTGTGGGAGATTGGGTTTATTCTGACCTCTCGCCCAAACTTATCGGTGCAGACCAGTCGAAGCGTTGGCTGGCTGTAGTCTACGGTGAAGATGAACGCACCGCCGTCAGTATGACTGCCACCGCGGGCGTTCCAGTATCTGTCTGCAACCGGGCAGATGCGCGGGTCTTCTTCGTGCAGGCTCTGCAGAGCCGCGTCAATCGCTTGTTTTTCGGAAGCGATCAGTCCGATCTGGATGGGGCCTTCTTGCAGAGCGAAGACCTGCGGGCGCAGCATGCTCGTGTCGGTGATCCCGATGAGCTGAAACTTCTTCTCATACGGCTCGTTGCGCACGATGATGAAGAACCATGGGCCGTCGGGAGAGCCGTGTAGGTGCGCGACCTGGAGGGCTTTATAGAGTTCTTGTTTCTCCTTGGGGAGCATGAGAAAATCGCGCTCGGTTGTGGGCGCGAGGGCTTCGATCACATACTCTAATGGATACCCGTAGACGCGGCTCCACAGATCGAAGAGCAGCACCGAGACCTCTGTGTCCGTCAGAAAGAGCGGGTAGATATTCCTCTGTCGCAGATATTCGCAAACCCCGTGGTAGTTGGCAAAGTCTCCATTATGGACTAGCGCTTCGTTCAATCCGATGAACGGATGTGCGCCGCCGGGGTGCCAGACGCGCCCTTTTGTTGGGTAGCGCTGATGGGCGATCCACCCGTGCGCTTCTAGATTTTCGAGCTGATAGTACTGCAAAGCTTGCTCGGCATAGCCGACGATCTTAAAGACTAAAAGATTTCTCCCATGGCAGAGCACAAAAGCACGCTTTTCGCCAAGTGAAGCGTAGAACGTCTTGTTGAGCTTATAAGAGTTTTGGTAGACGAACTCGTCTTCAGCGCGTCGGGGATCGAGCCCTTTCAGCTCGTTCTTGGTGATGAACTCGGCTAACACCGACTCTTTGACGCGGGCGAAGTAGCGCCAGATCACTGGAGGTTGGATCTCTAGTCCTGGGACTTCGCGATAATCTTTTTCATGAGGCACTTCGTAGCCTTGATGGATCTCAAAGTATGGAAGCAAGAAATTCTGTTCGACGTCTTTTCGAGCTGAGGGGTCAATATACGCAATCTGAATGAGGTAATCGTCTTCCAATTTCTCTTTGGAGACGCCCATCTGTTCCGGCACAAGCCCCACAGCAGCGAGTCCGCCGCCCTTGCCGTTTCCCCGATTATGCATCTGGATAGAGCTTCTATAGAC
>JBEPZC010000040.1:0-8114 GCA_041641035.1 Candidatus Bipolaricaulota bacterium | reverse complement strand
GGCGTGCGCGCTGCGATCTTCGCCCCATGCCCCAATCTCAAGATAATAGTCATTGACGAGGAGCACGAGAGCACCTACAAGCAAGACGATTGTGCGCCACGATATCATGTGCGCGACGTAGCCCTCAAGCGCGCGGAGCTGACCGGAGCGACGGTTCTATTAGGCAGCGCCACGCCCAGCATCGAAAGCTCCTTTCATGCCCAGCAGGGGCGCTATCGGTTGCTCGAACTGACGGAGCGCGTCCTGCCCACCCCGCCGCCGATTATCAAAATTATAGACATGGGCGCCCGAAAGACTCTGCTCAGCCCGATCCTGCGTGCCAAGATCGAACAACGCCTCCAGAACAACGAGCAAGTCATTCTCTTTCTCAATCGGCTTGGCTACTCTATCGCGATCTGTCGCCGCTGCCGCCAGACAGTGCGCTGCCCTTCCTGTCAGATCGCTCTGACGGTGCATATACGCGATCAGGAGCTACGCTGCCGGTACTGCCATTATCGTCTTAAGATGCCCACATGCCCCTCGTGCGGATCGAGGGAGCTCTTCTTTGAGGGGGGAGGCACGGAGCGCTTAGAGCTTGAAGTGCAGAAGAGTTTTCCCCATGTCCCTGTTCGTCGGATGGACTCTGAGAGCGTTCGCCGTGGCGAGCATGCCGCGATCTTAGAAGCCTTCCGTCAGGGACGGATCCGGATCCTCCTGGGCACTCAGATGATCGGGCTGGGGCTGGATTTCCCGAACGTGACGCTCGTCGGGATCGTCTCTGCGGACACTTTACTGGACTTTCCGGACTTTCGCGCGGGGGAACGCACCTTTCAACTGATCTCTCAAGCTGCGGGGCGAGCCGGCCGCGGCGAGCGCCCCGGCGAAGTGATTATCCAAACCCGACACCCTGACAATGAGATCATTCAGTTGGCTGCCGCTCAAGACTATCGCGCGTTCTACGAACACGAGATCGCGTTACGAGAAGCGCTGGGGTATCCGCCCTTTACGAAAGTTATATCTCTCACTCTTGAGCACAGCAACGAAGCCAAAGCTTGTGAGCACGCAGATCGGCTCAAAGAGCATCTACAAGCTCTCAGAATTGGGGAGATCCTTGGCCCAGCTCAAGCATTGCCCTATCGGCTGCGCGGGCGCTTCCGCTGGCAGCTCCTGCTCAAAAGCACCGCTGAAGCTGTGTCAGGAGCTATAAGAGAAGCTCTTACAGAGCTGAAGCTGGCTGATTCAGTGACGGTGAACGTGGATCCTCAGCTTTGAAAAGAATTCTTGTCGCAATGGGGGTGAACTCGGCGCGCTCACGGAGCTTCGCATACAAAGCAGCAAGCGCGAAGCTCAGCATCATCAAGCCGAAGCCAGAAGCGACTTGAGTGAGGATGACAGCGTCTCCCGTAAAGCCCCAGCGCGTAGAACTCCACCATCCGCCAAGCACAATCCCCAAGACAAACATCGCTGCTGGGATGAGATAGAGCAACGCTGAGGCTTTCACCACGGAGGCATTGGATTTGAGTTGAAGGACGACGCGATCCCCAGGGACTGCGCCGACTTCGTTAAGTGCCTCGATCTCCATCACCGAAGACTGCCGGAACAAGCTTCCCAGAACCCCACGACGCTGATCTACTTCTTCAGGGGAACACGCCGTGCTCAGCACGCATGTGCAGTTCTCACACGTCCCGGAGCGATAGACTCGAACGCGCACGCGGTCAGCGATCTGACCGATGACAATCCCTTCAGCTGTCTCTCTCATATTCTCGACCTCGCTAAAGTATACTAAAATAGTCTGAGTTTCACAAGCGCTATTTCCGTGGCCAAGAAAATGTTGGTATAATAAAGCCATCATCTTATGAACTAAGGAGTGGTTAAGCATGTTCACGGTCACCGAGAGGGCAGCACAAGCGTTGTATCAGTTTCTGCAGAGCGAGGGGAAGGAAGATCATGCGCTGCGCATCGTGGCGCAAGCGGGCGGCTGTAGCTGTTGCGGTCCGGCCTACGGGTTATTTCTAGAGAAGGAGATGGCCCCCGGTGATACCGTCATCCAGGCCGGCCAAGTCAGGATCTTCCTCGATCAGATGAGCAGCACGCTCTTATCTGAAGCCAAGCTCGACTATATGGACGGTCCAGAACAGGGCTTTTTTATAGATAATCCCAAGGCCCGCTCTGAGGGCTCGGGAGGTTGTGGGTGCGGACACGCATCCTAGATTCTAGAGAGCAGTGAAGGCAGTGTGAAAGAGGAGGGAGAGCACACGTATGGGGACGCTTGTTCTTGTAGGGGTCATCGCTCTGCTTGTTCTCATAGTGATCGGGTTGTATAACAGCTTGGTCACGGCGTGCAATCGCGTGGACAATGCGTGGTCGCAGATTGACGTGCAGCTCAAGCGCCGTCACGATCTCATTCCCAATCTCGTCGAAGTCTGCAAGGGCTATATGAAATATGAGCAGTCAGTGCTGGAGAGTGTGACCAAGGCACGCCAGCAAGCGGTGCAGATCTCCGGGGGCAGCGTGCAAGAGCGCGCTCAAGCTGAAAGTATTCTGACGGGCGCGTTGCGGCAGCTCTTCGCCGTCGCTGAGAATTATCCTGAGCTCAAGGCCAATCAGAATATGTTGGCCCTCCAAGAAGAGCTCACGGCGACAGAAAACAGAATTGCGTTCGCACGGCAGCACTATAATGACTCTGTAATGAGCTACAATACCCGGATTCAGCAGTTCCCAGCAAATCTCTTGGCGAGTAGCTTTGGCTTTCAGCCCAGGGCGTTCTTCGAGCTGACCGAGCCCAGCCAGCGCGAGCCAGTCAAAGTGCAGTTTTAGCCCTCAATGTACGACGCCATTGCTGCTAATCGCCGCAATACGTTTCTCCTCATAGCTGTGATGACCGGCGTCTTGATGCTTATTGGTTATGCGTTCGGTTTGTACTTTGGTTTTGCAGAGGGCGGGCTGGTTATCGCCGCAGGGGTCGCGCTGCTGTGGATCGGCATCAGTTACTTTCACGGCGATAGCATCTTATTGGCTGCCAGTCGTGCTCATGAGATCCAGAAAGCTGATCACCCTCGGCTCTTTAACGTCGTCGAGGAGTTAACGATCGCAGCGGGCCTGCCCATGCCCAAGATCTATATTATAGAGGACTCAGCCCCAAACGCGTTTGCGACCGGCCGTGATCCCCAGAGCGCTTCCGTCGCGATCACGCGGGGGCTTTTGGAGAAACTCAATCGGGAAGAGCTTCAAGGTGTGATGGCCCACGAGCTTGCCCATATTCAGAATAGAGATATTCTCTATGCGACGCTGATCGGGGCCATCGCCGGGGCGATCATTCTGATCTCAGATGTCTTCTTGCGCTCAGTGCGTTTCAGCAGCAGGACCAGCAGGAGCAGAAAAAGCAAGGGGGGAGGAGGCATAGCCCTCATTGTGCTTGTGGGGATGATCTTGGCGATCATTGCACCGGTGATCGCACGGCTTTTGCAATTGGCTGTGTCGCGCCAGCGGGAGTATCTCGCTGACGCTTCGGCAGCATTGATGACGCGCTACCCCGAGGGGCTCGCGTCCGCTTTAGAGAAGATCGCGCGCGACCCCGACCCTCTCGAAGTCGCAAGTCGCGCCACGCAACATCTTTATATTGTCAATCCCTTTGAAAAAGAGAGATGGAGCTTGGACTCGCTCTGGTCGACCCATCCCCCCTTAGAAGAGCGCATCAAGCGTTTGCGGGCGATGCGCTGAGCGCCCTCAGTTCATATGGATCTCGCCCTCTTGGATGAGGTTCTCAAACGACAGGAGCTTTTGGCGTAGCTTCATGGCTTTTAATTTTTCTAAAGCTTCTTTCTCAATCTGGCGGATGCGCTCGCGGCTCAGCCCAAAGACTTTGCCAACTTCTTCGAGGGTGAGCGGCTGCTGCCCGCTCAATCCAAAGCGCAAGTCTAAGACTTTGCGCTCACGCTCGCTCAATTCGGAGATAGCCCGGCGCAGCTCCTCGCGCTGAATATCCGAAAATGCTTCTTGTAAGGGGGAGGACTTCGTCCGACCGATGAAATCCCCCAATACCGAGCCCTCCTCTTCGTCACCAATGGGCTCTTCGAACGAGCGTGTGTAGGGGCTGATCTTCTTGACGCGCTCGATCTCTTCTGCAGGTACCCCCAGCATTCGAGAGAGCTCTTGGATGCTAGGCGGCTCCCCTTTCTCTTGGACGTATTCTTCCTCAGCTTTGTAGATGCGGCGCATCAATTCGAGCACATGGGTTGGGATACGAATCGTTCGGGCTTTATCAGCAATAGCTCGACTGATCGCCTGGCGAATCCACCACGTTGCATAGGTGCTGAACTTATACCCCTTGCGATAGTCGAATTTCTCAATTGCTTTCATCAAGCCAATGTTGCCCTCTTGGATTAAATCGAGCAACGAGAGGCCACTGCCTTGGTGCTTCTTGGCGATGGAGACGACCAAGCGCAAATTCGCTAGCGCGAGTTGCTCGCGGGCCTTCTTGTCCCCACGCGCAACGCGCTTGGCTAGCTGCACTTCCTCCTCACGGGTCAGGAGCGGGACCTTCCCGATCTCCTGTAGGTAGAGCTTGACAAGGTCTTCGGAGAGATCGCCCTCAAGCTCCTCTTCTTCTGAAAGGAGCTCTGGCTCGACCTCCTCCTCAAACTCCTCTTCGAGCTCTTCGTCATTACCCATCTCGAAGATCTCCGTTTCCTCTTCGGTGTGCATAGACATCATAGACTCCTTCTTCTCTCATTTTAGTTGGGATTCTTGAGGTTTCGACACAAAGAAACCTCTGGCCACGCCAGAGGATATTGGGACGCCATAGACTTCTGCACACGGTTATGATATTATAGCCTTGTGAGGCTTTGTTGTCAAGAGTAGTTCATGATTTTAGTCACTCTGTGCGCCTTTGGGTTCGCTCATGCTCCCATGGTGCTGGCTGCCGACACCAGTTGTGTCGAAGTCCCCTCGGTACAAAGACAGGGCTCCTTGCCACGATGGGCGTGAGAGTATAGAGTTATTTTGTGAATATACAACGCAAACGGATCGGGGTACTGATGGGGGGGCTCTCGCCGGAGCGCGAGGTCTCGCTCAAATCGGGACGGAACGTCTATGAAGCGCTGCGGCGACGAGGCTATCGCGCACAAGCTCTTGTGCTTGATAGTACCGACCAAATCATCCCCGCTCTGTCTGAGATAGACATTGCATTTCTCTGTTTGCATGGGGGCATCGGTGAGGATGGGACTATCCAGGCCCTCCTAGAGGTCTTGGGGATTCCGTATGTGGGGTCTGGGGTCTTGGCATGTGCTCTCGCTATGAATAAAGTGCAGGCTAAGCGCATCTTCGTGAGCCAACAGCTGCCTACACCATCATGGATTGAGTACACCGAAGAGCTGTGGCCCGATTGGCAGGAGCGCGTCGCTGCGCAGATTGGGTTCCCCTGTGTCGTCAAGCCTGTGCGCGAAGGCTCCAGCGTGGGCGTCCATATTGTGCATGCCCCCGCAGAGCTTATCCCCGCATGCCAAGCGACCCACTCTGAGTTTGGAGAATTCTTCGTCGAGAAGTTTATCCCAGGGAAAGAGATCACGGCAGGGATCTTGCGGATAGACGGTGAAGATCGGGCTCTGCCGTTGATAGAACTTCGGCCTCATCGCGAGTTTTATGATTATATCGCCAAATACACCCCTGGCGAGTGCGATTTTATCATCCCCGCGGAGCTGGACGCCCAGACGACGGCGCGCGTCCAAGAGCTTGCGCTCCACGCGCACAGGGCGCTTGGCTGCTTTGGGTTCTCTCGGGTAGACCTGCGCGTCACTCCCCAGAATGAGCCATATCTGCTCGAAGTCAATACCCTGCCGGGGATGACCAACACGAGCGATCTGCCCAAAGCCGCTGCGGCGATGGGGATAGAGTTCGACGAGCTGGTCGAACGGATGTTACTGACCGCTGTGGAGAAGCGTTCAACGCTCAGCTCTCACCTTGTCTGCTAACAGCTCGCAGCGTATATCTTCCGCAGGACACCAGACGAACTGAAAGCGCTCTTCGAGCCAACGCCCTAGTGTGCTCCCTCGTGCCAAGTGATGCGCATAATGTGCATGAAGACATTTTACGGTGCGAAAGTCGGCGATCCCCGCGATCCCACGATCTCGCAGGGACTCCAGCCAGCCACGTCTTTCTAAGAATTCTCGCTCTGTGGGGCTCAGAAGGGAGAATCGCTCTTGGGCGTAGCGCCGGTGATCTTCTGCGTAGCGTTCTTGGAAATGGGGATCGCGCGCGATCTCCGCTTCTAGCTGCCCGATAACCCCGTGCTCTTCTAAACGCGACAGCTGCTCACGCAAGATGGGGCATGTCAGCCAGAAGAGCGTTGGGAATGGCTCGATCTCATTGTTCTCTGTAAGCAGTGGGGCGACGCGAATGACCGCGGGATACCCCCAGGGGCAGCGCACTTCAACATTGAGCAACCCGCGCGGGGGCCGCCCCAGCTGCTGCTCGATCAGAGCTCGATCTCTGTCCATTCTCTTTATCACCAAGTCTTCCAGTCTACAACCCTATTGCAGGGAACACAAGCTTCTTCTATAATTTTTTTATCATGAGCATTCTTATTCATGCTACTACGAAGGTCTTGGTGCAAGGGATCACGGGCAGCGAGGGCAGTTTCCACACCAAAAGAATGAAAGAATACGGCACGCAGATCGTCGCTGGGGTGACGCCAGGCAAGGGCGGCTCACACTTCGATGGCATCCCCATATACAACACGGTTGCCGAAGCTGTAAAAGCTCACGAGATCGATGCCAGCGCGATCTTCGTCCCGGCGCAGTTTGCTGCCGACGCTGTGCTCGAAGCTGTTGACGCTGGGGTTCAGCTCATCGTCTGTATTACGGAGCATATCCCTGTCCATCAGATGCTCAAAGTCGTGCAGATCGTCTCGCAGAGCGGGAGCCGCCTGATCGGGCCAAACTGTCCGGGGGTGATCTCGCCGGGAAAGTCAAAGATTGGGATCTTGCCCAATCACGTCTTCAAGCCCGGCCCGGTGGGGATCGTCAGTCGCAGCGGCACGCTCACCTATGAGATCGCCGATCAGCTCTCGCGCGCAGGGATCGGCCAGTCCACTGTCGTTGGGATAGGAGGGGATCCGATCATCGGCAGCTCTTTTATTGACATCCTCGCGCTCTTCCAGAAGGATCGCCAGACGAAAGCTATAGTCCTAGTGGGCGAGATCGGGGGCACCGACGAAGAGCGAGCTGCAGAGTTCATCTCCCACCATATGACCAAGCCCGTAGTTGCGTACATAGCGGGGTTTTCTGCACCGCCAGGCAAGCGCATGGGCCACGCTGGGGCGATCATCTCTGGGAGCGAAGGCACAGCAGAAGCCAAAGCCAAAGCACTAGAGGCCCATGGCATCCCCGTCGCTCGAACGCCAGGACAGATCGTCGAATTAGTGCGATCGGCTCTGAAAGCCCGCTGACAGAGGCCTGTTCAGGCGCGCTCCCCTCTACTGAACTTGCACATTCTCGCAAAAAGTTCCATACTATAAGCGCAGAAAGGAGCTGAGGCCCCATGCCCGATCTCTTCAAAGAGGGCAAGCACCAAAGAGCGTCCCCCTTCACCCCAGAGCAGATCGCCGAATTAGAGAAGCCCTTGGATGAGTCGCGCGTCCAGCGCCGCCCCGACGGACTGACCTATCTGCCCACCTACGATGTCATCGAGACGGCCAATAGAATCTTTGGATATGGGGGCTGGCAGCGCGAGATCAAGCGATTAGAAAAGATCTACGAAGACACGAGCGAGGGCACCTATAGTGTGGGATACTTGTGCGAATGTCGGATTCGCATTGGCGACGTGGTCCATGAGGACGTAGGCTTTGGCTCTGGGGTGAGCCAGACCGATCCCGCCCGCGCCTATGAGACGGCGCTCAAGGGTGCGGTCTCCGACGCCCTGAAAAGATGCTTCCGTGCCCTTGGGGATCAGTTCGGGTTAAGTCTGTATAAGAAGCACGAGCCCGAAGAGGCGCCACCCATCCCGTTGGCCACCGAAGCCCAACTGGGACGGCTGCGCAAGGAGCTGCGCTCCGCCAATCTCAAAGAGAGCAAGCTTTTAGATTATATCAACGCGCTCATGGGCACACGCTACACGCGCTTGGAAGAGCTGCCCTTGAA
>JBEPZC010000039.1:0-8155 GCA_041641035.1 Candidatus Bipolaricaulota bacterium | reverse complement strand
CCGCCGCCTGACCATCGGGGGCCTGCGCTTCTACCAGGTGGACGGCGCTCTCTACCCCGCCGTCACGGCCATCCTCTCGGTGGTGGCCAGGCCAGGCCTCGTGGCCTGGGCCAGGCGCACCGCCCTGGAGACGGTGCGGGCCCTCATCGAGGAGGGGCGCCCCCTGGCGGAGGCCCTGGAGATGGCCGCCCAGGAGCCCGAGCGCAGGCGGGACTCGGCCGCCCAGAGGGGCATAGGCGTCGACGAGGCCATCGCCCTGGCCCTCAGGGGGGAGCCCTACCCGGCCGAGGCCTCCCCCTGGGTGGAGGGGGCCCTCTCCTTCCTGGGGGAGCGGGGGCTTATGCCCCTGGGCCATGAGGCGGTGCTGGTCTCCAGGGCCCACGCCTTTGCTGGCACCTGCGACCTGGCCGCCTCCTCTGAGGACGGGGGGCTGGTCCTGGTGGACTGGAAGACGGGCGGCCTCTGGCCGGAGCATGCCCTGCAGCTGGGGGCCTACAGCTTGGCCCTCTCGGAGATGACGGGGCGGGAGGTGGCGGCGGCCTACCTGGTGGCGCTGAAGGAGGGGGTCTACGAGGCCCGGGCCGTCAGCCTCCCCCTGGCCCAGGAGGGCTTCCTTGGCGCCCTCTCCCTGTGGCGGGCCCTCGGGGGGGAGCTCCTGCGATGACGGTCTGCCCCCGCTGCCGCTTCGGGGAGGGGCGCTACGGGAGATGGCGGGAGGCTGGCCTGTTACCCGACTGGGACGAGCTCGCCTGCCCCCTTTGCGGCTATAGGGATCGCCTGCCCCCCGAGAGGCCAGCCCTAGGCCAGGTTGCCCGCCTGCGGGTGGGCAGAAATACCTACCTGCCTGGCGACCAGCTCCCCCTCTTCTTCGCAGGGACATAGGCGGGCCTATGGAGCGAGGCGGGGGCTATAGGAGGCCAGGGAATTGCTAAGGTTGAATTCAATTCGCGGTCCTTTGTGGCCCGCTGCGCTGCGGTCACGGGGGGCCAGCCTATAGAGATTTCAGGCTCCCTACCGTTTCAGGGGAGGCCTCCGGAGGGGGCCCATAGAGCGTCATATAGGGCGGCCTTTAGGGCCTTTACTTCTGCGGCTTTGGGGGTGCAGATGGTGGCTGAGGCGAGCTGGAAGCGACGGGAGCGCCAGGTGGCGAGGCTCCTGGGAGGGGAGAGGCAGCCCAACAGCGGCAGGCGCTGGGCAGATGTGATTGCGGGCGCCTGGGCGGTGGAGGTGAAGTCCAGGCGGGGGCTGCCCCGCTGGCTGCTCCAGGCCATGGCCCAGGCGGAGGACGCAGCCAAGGAGACGGGCAGGCTCCCCCTGGTGGTCCTGGTGCACGCCCCGGGGCGGGGGCGGAAGGTGCGTTGCTATGCCCTCCTCCCCCTAGAGGGCTTAACATCGCTAGTGAAGGCGAGGGGCGGCCCCTGAAGGCTGCGGGGCGGATGGCGGGGAAGGAGGGGAGCTATCTCCCCCCGGCCACCGCTAGGGCTCGCCGGAAGGGCTCCCAGAGGCGGTCAGGAACGTGGCCCCGCTGCTGCGGCTCTCCCCGGGCGGGGGCGTCTGGGGGCTCCATCACCGTCACCTCGATGACCTTTGGCAGCTCCACGGCTGTCAGCCGAGGCTCCCCCTTCTTCTTGATGCCTGCCCGCTCCAGTATCATGTCCGCCGCCCGCAGGCGGTCGCTCCACTTCTCGGCCCCCAGCCCCTCGATGAGGGTCTGAGCGGCAGCGGGGGCATGGGCGGCAAGCATCGCCAGGGCCATCTCCCCTATGTCCGCCAGCTCCCTGTCCAGGGCCTCACGGAAGCGCCGGTCGGAGCGCCAGTTGTAGACGGTGCGGACGGAGACCCTCAGCCGCTGGGCTATCTCGGCGGGCCTGGCCCCCGAGAGCATCATCGCCAGGCCCATGCGCTGGCGGTAGGGGAGCTGCCCCGGGTCTCGGGGGCGCCTGCCCCTGCGGGGCCTCTCGCTCATGTGCGCCTCCATGTTAGCGGGCCTCACGGGATATCACGGGGAATGGCGGGAAATGGCGGGAAAGTCGAGGGGCCGCCCCGCAGCCCAGCCTGCGGGGGGTAGCGCCATTATAGCACACCCTGCCCAGCACTTGCTCACCCGCCTATGCCCTTCTTGTGCCTCCCCTGCGGCCGTAGAGGCCGGAGCGGCGGAAGGCCCGTGACAGGGAGCGGTTGAGGCTGCGCCGTATCTCCCTGCGCACCAGGTAGCGCCCAAGGGCCCCGGGCCCCCGGGCGGCAGCCCGCAGCAGCCAGTAGAGGGAGAAGGCCCGGTAGAGCCACCTCATGCCTCCCCCTCCTGCTGGGCCTTCTTGCGGCGGCGGTAGTAGGCCCGCTGAGCGCAGGCGTGGGAGCAATACTTCCTCTGCGCCACACCAGTGAAGGCCCGCCCGCAGACTATGCACTGCTTGGTCACCTGGCGGCGCAGGCCCGCCAGATAGCGACCCATCTCCTGAGGCGTCATCTCCGCCATCACCCGCAGCTTACTTCAGGGCCTGTCATGACGCAAGGCCATTCTTCAGGCTTATGGCTGGGGGCGTGATGCCTAGAAAACTTTCGAGGCCGGCCTGGTCTGGGAGCTAGGGCCCAACACGTGGGTCGTGCAGGCCATGACGCAGTTTCATGGCTCCTACACGGTCCAGGACATAGGCGGCCGCTTCACCTGCGAATGCAAGGGATATCACTACCACTGGCTCTAGTCTGGCCGTCCTACACCTTCGGGGTAGTGCCTGAAGGTGCGGCGGCACTGGGCGCACCGGTAGCGGTGGACAACCACCTGCTTTACCTGGTGCTCTTTTACGGGCTTTGTTCATGAGCCGTGCCGGTGGAGATAGCTTGAGGGGCAGTGGGGGCATCCCTTGGGCCGGCCTTCCGGCTGGCCCTTGACCTGGGGCAAGCGGACCGTCAAGGCTTGCATGGGCAGGCACCTCCCTGCTGGTCGGGTCTCTTGGCTAAAACAAGCCTAAGGGGAGTGCCTGCCCTTTTTCTACTAGCCCGTCCCACCATCTATGGGGCGGACCCGTTGCGAAGTGTCGATTGACTTTTCGCTTGCCCATTCCTAGACTGGTGGCAGCCTTATCACGCCCCTAGCGGCGGCGAATCCGGCCATTCAGAGAGGGAAGCCTGAGGGCTGGCCGGGATGGACACTGCAGCGACGCCGAAGGTCGGCGATGTCCTCGAGGCTGACTTCTGGCCGGAGCCGGTGCGCGTCCTCGCCGTCCGCGACCTGGGCAGCAGCATGTTGGTGGAGGCGGTGGGCCTCCACCACCGACGCTACTACTCCCGGGTGCTTCAGCCCGCCGACCTGGCGACGGTGCGGCGAGGGGAGGCTATGGTCGGCGACTTCGGTGCCGAGCCCGAGGCCTTCTTCCTCGGCCTGGAGGCCCGCCGCATCCGCCTCGCCTACCAGTTCGACCCGCTGCTAGCGGTCAACGTCTCGCAGATAGACCCCCTGCCCCATCAGGTGGAGGCGGTCTACCACCACGTGCTCCGCAACCACCGCATAAGGTTCCTCCTGGCCGACGACCCCGGGGCCGGCAAGACCATCATGGCCGGCCTCTTGCTCAAGGAGCTCAAGTACCGGGGCCTGGTGCGCCGCGCCCTGGTGGTGGTGCCGGGCCATCTGCGCGACCAGTGGCTGCGGGAGATGAAGGAGCGGTTCGACGAGCCCTTCACCGTCATCGACCGGGCGGCGGTGGAGGGGGCCTGGGGCCGCAACGTCTGGCTGGAGCACGACCAGGTCATCACCTCCATGGACTTCGCCAAGCAGGAGGACGTGCTGGCGGGACTGGCCGAGGCCACCTGGGACCTGACGGTGGTGGACGAGGCCCACAAGATGGCCGCCTACCGCTATGGCGAGGGCAAGACCACCAAGACGGAGCGCTACCGTCTGGGCGAACTCCTGTCGCGCACCAGCCATTTCCTCCTCTTCCTGACCGCCACCCCTCATCGCGGCGACCCCGAGAACTTCCTCCTCTTCCTCGACCTGCTGGAGCCCGGCCTGTTCGCCAGCACTGGCCTATTGGAGGAGTCGGTACGCCGACGCGAGAACCCCCTGTTCCTGCGGCGCTTGAAGGAGGACCTGAAGGACTACCAGGGGCGGCCCCTCTTCCCTCCCCGCCAGGTGAAAACGCTCCTCTACCAACTCAGCGACGACGAGAAGCGTCTTTATAACGAGGTCACCAAGTACGTAGAGAACCACTACAACCGGGCCCTGGCCGCTGACAAGCGCAACGTGGCCTTCGCCTTGCTCATCCTCCAGCGGCGCTTGGCTTCCAGCGTGCGGGCCGTGCGGGCATCCCTGGAGCGGCGCAAGGAGCGGCTAGAGGAGCTGCTGAAGCTGGGCACGTGGATGGCCCAGCGGGGCGGCGTCGACGAGGACGAGCTGGAAGACATGCCCGAGGCGGAGCGGCTGCGCCGCGAACAGGAGCTGGTGGAGCGGCTCACTGCCGCCGAGACGCGGGAGGAGCTGCAGGAGGAAATCGGACGGCTGGCGGAGCTGGTGCAGCTGGCCAGGGAGGTGGAGCGGCGCGAGGTGGAGACCAAGCTCCAGGAGCTGCGCAGGCTCATGGAGGAAGAGCTAGTACGCCATCGTGGCGAGAAGGTGCTCATCTTCACCGAGTCGCGGGAGACCCTCGATTACTTGGCCGAGCGGTTGCGGAGTTGGGGCCTGTCGGTGGTCACCCTGCATGGTGGCCAGAACCTCGACCAGCGCATCGCTGCCGAGCACCAGTTCCGCGAGGAGGCGCAGGTGATGGTCTCCACCGAGGCGGGCGGGGAAGGCATCAACCTCCAGTTCTGCTCCCTCATGGTCAACTATGACATCCCCTGGAACCCCAACCGCCTCGAGCAGCGCATGGGCCGCATCCACCGCTACGGCCAGCAGCGGGAGGTGCATATCTACAACCTAGTAGCTTCGGACACCCGCGAGGGAACGGTCCTGAGGGCGCTGTTCGAGAAGCTGGAGCGCATCCGCCAGGCCCTAGGCAGCGACCGCGTGTTCGACGTCATCAACGAGGTCCTGCCCGGGCGCAGCCTGAAGGAGCTCATCGTCGAGGCGGTCGCCAATCGCCGCCGCCTGGAGGACATCGTGGACGAAATCGCGGCCATCCCCGACCAGGAGGCGGTGCACAAGGCCCGGGAGGCGGCCCTGGAGGGGCTGGCTACCCGCCACATCGACTTCACCTGGGTGCTGGGGGAGGAGCGGAGGGCGCGGGAGAACCGTCTGGTGCCCGAGTACATCGAGCGCTTCTTCGAGCGGGCCTGCCGCTACCTGGACGTACCCGTGGAGCGGCGGGACGGCCTCTGGCGGGTTCCCAACGTCCCCCACGAGCTGCGCAGCCTCGGGCGCGAGTTCCAGCGTCGCTACGGCCAGGTGTTCCGGCAGTACTCCAAGGTGGCCTTCGACAAGGCAGTGGCGCGGCAGCTGGAGGCCACCTTCGTCGCCCCCGGCCATCCCTTGCTGGAGGCCCTCATAGAGGTGCTGCTGCGGCGCACGGAGGTCGAGCTGCGGCGGGGCGCCGTGTTGGCCGACCCCGACGGCCGCCTGGACGGCTGGCTCTGGTTCCTGGAGGCCGAGGTGCGGGACGGGAGCGACCAGGTGGCCGGCCGCCGCCTGTTCTGCGTCTACCAGCAAGCGGACGGAGCCATGCGGCAGCTGAACTCGGCCGTCCTCTGGGACCTGGTCCCCCACGAGGGCGCCTGGACGGGAGAGGGCGGCGACCCCACGCCGGTGCTGGACTTCGCCGTCAAGAACCTCCTCGAGCCCTACCGTCAGGAGCTGCTGCAGGAGCGCCAGAGGGTGGCGGAGGTGCGGCGCCGATACGGTCGCCGCTCCCTGGAGGCTGTGCTGGCCGACTGCGAGGCCCGGCTGCTGGACTACGAGACGCGCCGGGCGAAAGGGGAGCTCATCCCTGAGCCGGAGGTGGACAGGGTGCGGCGGCGGCGGGAGGAAGCCCAGCACCGGCTGAAGGAGCTGGAGGAGACCGCCCGCCGCGAGACGAGCCTCCTCCCCTCCTCGCCCACGGTGGTGGCCGTGGCCCGAGTGGTGCCGCACCGGGCATCGCCGCCCGAGCTAGCGCCCGACCCGGAGGTGGAGGAGGCGGGCATGCGGGCGGCCATGGAATACGAGCGACGGCAGGGGCGCAGCCCCGAGGACGTCTCCCGTCAGAACCTGGGCTACGACATCCGCTCCGTCGCTCCCGATGGCCAGGTGCGCTACGTCGAGGTGAAGGCCCACCGCACCACCGGGCCGGTAGTGCTCACCGCCAATGAGTGGCTCATGGCCCAGCGCCTCCGCCAGGACTACTGGCTTTACGTGGTGGACGACGCCCTGACTCGGCCGGCCCTCTACACCATCCAGGACCCCGCCGGCCAGCTGGACCCCAAGGAGGTGATGGGCGTGGTGCGCTACGTGGTCAACGACTGGCGCCGGGCGGCCCAGAGGTAGCTCGATGCGGCCCCGCGAAACAAGCCTTGCAAGGGGGCAAGATGGGCAGCGACCAGCGGCTCATAGAGGTGGACTTCCCGCTCCGGCCCGTGTCGCAGGAGTCGGTGCGGGAGAAGAACATCCGCCACGGCCACATCTCTACCCTCCACATCTGGTGGGCGAGGCGCCCCCTGGCTGCCTCCCGCGCCACCGCCCTCGCTGCCCTTCTCCTCGACCCCGGCGACCCTTGCAAGCGCCAGCCCCTGCTTGACCTGGTGCGTGACATCGCCCCCTGGGAGGTCGTCAAGGACGGCGACTCCCCTTTGGTCGAGCGGGCGCGGGAGCTTCTGCGGGAGGCCTACGGCGGCCGGGCGCCACGGGTCCTGGACTGCTTCGCCGGCGGCGGCAACATAGCCCTGGAGGCGCTGCGCCTGGGCTGCGAGACCTACGCACTGGACTACAACCCGGTGGCCGTCCTCCTCCTCAAGTGCGTGCTGGAATATCCCCAGCGCTTCGGGAGGCCCGTGCGCCGTCTGGAGGGGACGCCGAGCGGCCTGGCCGTGGAGCGGGAGGTGAGCCCGCTGCTGGAGGCGGTGCAGCGCTGGGGCCAGTGGGTGCTGGAGGAGGCGCGCCGGGAGCTGGAGCCCTTCTACCCCAGGGACCCCGACGGCTCGGTGCCGGTGGGCTACATATGGGCGCGCACGCTGCCCTGCCAGAATCCGGCCTGCGGGGCGGAGATCCCCCTCATGCGCCAAACTTGGCTGGCGAAGAAGGACACCAAGAAGGTGGCGCTGAAGCTCATACCCAACCGCACCGAGCGGCGCGTCGAGGCGCAGATTGTGGAGGGCAACGCCATCGACTTCGACCCGGAGAAGGGCACGGTTTCCCGCGCGAACGTGGTGTGCCTGCTGTGCGGGGGCGCCATAGACGACGACACGACCCGGCGGCTGTTCCGCGAGGGCAAGGCGGGCCAGCGGCTGATGGCGGTGGTGCTGCACAGGCCCGGCCAGACAGGCAAGCGCTACCGGCTGCCTACCGAGCGCGACCTCGAAGCCTACCGCGCCGCCGAAAAGGCTCTGGAGCAGAAGCGCCAGGCCCTCCTGACCGAGTGGGGCATGGAACCCGTGCCGGATGAGCCGACGCCGCTTGGTGGAGGCCCTGGAGCCGAGCGTGCTTTTTCCGTCCACAAATACGGCCTCACCCGCTGGGGCGACCTGTTCAACGCCCGCCAGAAGCTGGCGCTGATCACCTTTGCCGAGAAGGTGCGCCAGGCCCACGCCCGGATGCTGACCGAGGGTGCCGACCCCGAGTTCGCCAAGGCGGTGGCGACGTATCTGGCGGTGGCATTGGATATGATGGCGGTTTCATGCAATACTCTCTGCCGGTGGGAAAATACCCGGGAACTAATTGCCGATGTGTTTTCTCGTCAGGCGTTGCCTATGTTGTGGGATTTCGCTGAGCTTCACTCTTTCAGCGGAGGGTCAGGAAGTTGGGAGAAGGTTTTGGGCTACGTGATCGGTGTTCTTACCCACCTTACTGCTATCCCGCCGGTGGAGGCAGCACCGCAGGTCCATCACGGCACTGCCACCGCCCTCCCCTGGCCCGATAACTTCTTCGACGCCGTCCTCACCGACCCGCCCTACTACGACAACGTGCCCTACAGCGACCTCTCGGATTTCTTCTACGTCTGGCTCAAGCGCACCGTGGGCGACCTCTATCCTGACC
>JBEPZC010000038.1:0-8367 GCA_041641035.1 Candidatus Bipolaricaulota bacterium | reverse complement strand
GCAGCGGTGCTCGCGACCAAGATCAACAAACTGTCATGAGGATCGCGTATTTAGATTGCTTTTCCGGGATCGCCGGGGATATGTTTCTCGCCGCGTTGCTCGACGCCAAGCTCATCACGGCTCAGCTGTTGAGCGAGAAGCTCTCGCAGGTGGGCGTGGGACCAGTGCGCATCCACACCGAAAAAGTCTTGCGCCAGGGCATCACCGCGACGCACCTGCGCTTTGAAACAGAACCTGACTCTCAGCAGCACCGCCACTGGTCAGAGATCCGCACTTTGATCGAGCGCAGCCCCCTCCCGCTCACAGAGCAAGCGAGAGCGATTGCGATCTTCAGCACGCTCGCCCAAGCCGAAGCCAAGATTCACAGCGTTGCCGAAGAAGAGGTGCACTTTCACGAGCTTGGGGCCCTCGATTCCATTCTCGATATCGTCGGTGCGGCTGTTGCTATCGAGGCTCTGGGTGTGGATCGCTGGTATGCATCGCCGATCAATGTCGGCTCTGGGACGGTCGAGACGGCGCATGGGAGGCTGCCCGTGCCTGCTCCTGCCACCCTAGAATTGCTCAAAGACCTTCCCATCTATTCGTCGGGGGTTGAGGCGGAGCTTGTCACGCCGACAGGAGCGGCTATCGTGAAGCATCTTGCACCGAGCTTCTCCATGCCAGCGGGGCGCTGGCAACAGATCGGCTACGGTGCCGGCACGAAAGACTTTTCCCACCAGCCTAACGTGCTGCGCGTTCTCGTGGGCGAAAGCGTTGCCGCTTTTGCAAGCGACGAGACGGTCGTCATCGAGACCGAGATCGATGACATGAACCCCGAAATCTTCCCCCATGTGCAGCAGAAGCTTTTTGAGCAAGGGGCTAAGAGCGTCAGCGCACACAATATCTTGATGAAGAAGGGGCGCCCGGGGCTGTTGGTCCGCGTGCTTTGCGATGCTGTCTTGGTAGACAAACTCTGCGAGACGCTCTTTCGGGAGACCACGACCCTGGGGGTTATCTTCTATCCTGTGCAGCGCAAGAAGCTCGCGCGCAAGATCGTAGAAGTTCACACTCACTATGGCACCGTGCGTGTGAAGCTGGGACTGCTCGGCTCTGAAGTGATCAATATTGCGCCGGAGTACGAAGACTGCAGGAAGCTTGCCGCAACGACGGGCGCAGCGCTCAAAGAGATCTACAATGCTGCGCTAGAAGCGGCGCGCAAAGCAGCCTGAGCGTCGTCCCCCTGGTGAAGGGACAGTCGTCCTTGGAAGTCTTCTCGTCGTTGGGCAAGATAGCGCTAAGACGCTGTGCTGGCATACCATCAATCAAGAGAGTGAGGAAGGTGAGAGGATGCGCAAGATCGCGATCATCAATCAGAAGGGGGGCACGGCGAAGACGACTACCGCCGTCAATCTCGCGGCGGCCTTGGCCTCCTACGACCGCTCAGTCTTAGTGATCGACATGGACCCTCAAGGCAACATCGCCACGTGGTTTGACATCGTCCCGCACAAGTCGCTCTATCATCTCCTTGTCGAGGAGACGACAATGCCTCATGAGTGTATTATCCCCGTGCGCGAGCGCATAGATATCCTGCCGAGCACCAAGACCGCTGCCCAAGCTGAGCTTATCTTAACTGGCCTGCCAGGGCGCGAGCGCGTCTTAAGCCGTAAGCTCGCCCATCTGTCGGGGTATGACTTCGTGCTGCTCGATTGTCCACCCAGCTTAAATTTGTTAAATCAAAACGCCATGGTCTATGCTACGGAGGCGTTCATCCCCGTGAGTATGGATTACTTAGCGCTTGTGGGCGTCAAGCAGATCTTAGAGAACCTCAAGATGGTGCGGGAGATTTTAGAGCACCCCATTGATGTCTCGCTCGTCATCCCCACGTTCTACGATGGGCGCAACCGCAAGAGCCGTGAAGTCTTGGAGAAGCTAGAACTGCACTTCGACGGCAAGGTGACCGACCCCATTCGAGCCAACGTCCGTCTTGCGGAAGCCGCAAGCCATCACCAGACGATCTTCGAGTACGACCCCAGCTCCTACGGGGCGAGGGACTATAAAAATTTGGCGCTGCGTGTGCTGAGCGAGTCTTTCAGCTCCAACGGTTCTGCATCTCGTGAAGCGCAGGTGATCCAGCGATGAAGCCGCGTCGCTCGATTGCGCACGATCCGCTTGCCGACAGCGAGATCATGAAGGATTTTTACGCCCCTCCCACGCAAAAGAGCTCGGGGGGGTCTGCGCCGGGGCTGGTGAAAGCGACGTTCTATCTCACCCCTGATGACGTGATCACCTTGGAGGAGCTGCAACTTGCGATTCGCAAGCGTACCGGCCGGAAGGTGAACAAATCCGAGCTGATGCGCGAGGCCATTGCCCTGCTCGTCAAGGAGTACTCCACGTGATATGATGGGCGCAGAGGCGCCCATGTTCGAGCTGCCTGACATCGAGAAGATCGTCGTAGAGCTTGTCGCCCAGATTCCCAGGGGCAAAGTCACGACGTTCCGCGAGATCGCTCGTGCGCTCGGGGATCCCATCGCGGCGCGCGCTGTGGCATCTATTCTTACCCAGCACAAGCACGACTGCCCAAGCTATCGCGTTATCAGCTTCGATGGCACAGTCTCCCAAGAGCAAGCGACCCTCCTGCAAGCCGAGGGGATCCCCATCAGAGATGGGCGCGTGCTCTCACTCACACAATTTCTCTTTCGCGACTTTGTGAGCGACCGGCCCCTCCAGAGACTTCAAGAGATTCAAAACGACATCCGAGCGCAGATGATCTTGATTCCAGATAGAAAAGAATATCGCACTATTGGCGGGATTGATCTCTCCTATGCTGGCGCGCACGGGGTCGCAGCATATGTGCGCTTGGAGGTGGACTCGCTCACAGTGCTGGACACCCAGACGCTCGCCCAGCAGGTGCGCTTCCCCTACATTCCAAGCTATCTGGCGTTTCGCGAACTCCCGGTCATGGCCGCGCTCCTGCAAAGGCTCAAAGAGCAGAACGCCCTAGCTGATATAACGTTCGTAGACGGCACGGGAACACTCCATCATCGCCAAGCGGGGATCGCGTCACAGCTTGGCGTGATGCTCGATATCCCCACGATTGGGATCACCAAATCGCTCTTGCACGGCGAGCCGGATAAAGACCCCAAAGCCCTAGCACCCGGGGAGATCTGCTCCATTCGTATTGGGGGTGTGCGGGCTGGGGTAGCCATCAGACCCCACAAAGGCACAGAGCCGTTCTTCGTTTCGGTGGGGCATCGCATGGACCTAGAGACGGCGATCGAACTCACCTTGCGCTCTCTCACGAGCACAAGCTCCTTGCCCGAACCAATCCAGCAGGCTCACAACGCCAGCCGTCACGCCGCCCAAGCCCTCAAGCAACGCACGCCGCCACTGCGTACGGACTCTCAGTTGGGATTGTTCGACAAGCTGTGACGTAAGTCGTACAATACGCTCCAGCACTCTCAAGCAAGAGGTGGCTGACTATGACACGCTCCGAGGCACTGGCGTTAGTCCGGGAGTACACCAAGAACGAGAATCTCATCAAGCATATGCTTGCCGTCGAAGCAGCCATGCGCGCTTACGCAAGGAAGTTCAACGCCGATGAAGAGAGTTGGGGTTTAGCCGGCTTACTCCACGATTTCGACTACGAGCGCTACCCCAACGAGGAGCATCATCCGACCCAGGGACATCCGTCGGTGGGGGTGCAGATCTTGCGCGAGCGGGGCGTCTCGGAAGAGATCTGCCAAGCGATCTTGGGACACGCTTCGTACACGGGTGTCCCACGGACGTCGCTGATGGCCAAGGCGCTCTTTGCGTGTGACGAGTTGACGGGGCTGATCGTGGCCACGGCGCTGGTGCGCCCAGGCAAAAGCCTTGCTGAAGTAGATCTCTCAGCTGTCAAGAAAAAATGGAAGGACAAAGCCTTCGCTCGTGGAGTCAACCGCGAGGAGATCGCGCAGGGCGCCCAAGAACTGGGCGTTCCCCTCGATGAACATATAGATTTTGTTATTAAAGCGATGCAAGGGATCGCGCCGCTTTTGGGATTATGAAAGACGCGATCAATCTCCCCAATATAATTACGATCGGTCGGCTCCTCTGTGTTCCTGTGCTCTTAGTATTGCTCTTCTATGGTCCGTTGTGGCTGTTCTATACAGTGCTGGCCGTCGTGCTGGTGAGCGATCTGGCCGATGGTGCCCTGGCGCGCGCCCAGCGCCAGACGACGGGACTGGGCAAGATCCTCGATCCCCTTGCAGATAAAACGCTCTTCATAAGTCTTCTTGTCGCTTTAGTGATTCAAGGTCGCTTGCCTCTGATGGCTTTGGTCGCTTTTGCTCTTCCGCAGGGCGTTTTGCTCCTTGGATCTCTTTGGCTGCGCCTCAAGCGCGGACGCTGGGTGATCATTGAAGCGCGCTTGCTGGGCAAAGCCTCATCGACGTTGATCTCCCTGGGACTTGTAGGAGTATTGCTTGCGCCGCTCTTCTCAGGGCTCTCTCTCATAGCCCTCTCCGTACTATACGGGGGCATTGCTCTTTCGTACGCAGCGCTAGGCGATTATATCTCTGTCGCTATGCGTCAGGAGCAGCGTAGCAAACTCTCTGGGGAGCGGCGCCACGAGCTCTAAGTGCTCTCCCGTTATAGGGTGCGCAAGCTTCATCTGCCACGCGTGGAGCATCAGTCGCGGCGCTGGCTTGTGAGAGCCGTACAGGGGGTCGCCTACAACTGCATGACCGATGGCACTCAGATGGACGCGAATCTGGTGGGTTCGGCCGGTCAGCGGGCGGACTTCCAGAAGCGTCGTGCGAGCGAATCTCTCTCGCACACGAAACTCTGTAATAGCGGGCTTGCCCGTGGGAAGGATCCTCATGCGTTGGCGGCGCACGGGGTCGCGCCCGATGGGGCCCTCAATCCGTCCCTCGTCTTCGCGGACTTGCCCATGCACCAGCGCCAGATAGATCTTCTCAATCGCTCGGCGCTTGAACTGTTCGACTAAGCTTAGATACGCTAAGTCTGTCTTCGCTATTATAAGAACTCCGCTTGTCCCTTCGTCCAGGCGGTGGACGATCCCTGGGCGCTGCGGCGCGCCAAAGTTCGCGAGGGCACAATGACTCAATACCTGATTGATCACGGTGCCGTGGGGATGGCCTGCTGCAGGGTAGACCACCATGCCTGAGGGCTTGTCGATCGCTATGATGTGCTCGTCTTCGTAGATCACAGGGAGAGTAAACGGCTCAGGTTCTACGAGCTTGTGAGGGGCTGGCTCGGGCAGATTCAGCTCGATCAAGTCGTTGGGGCGAATGTGAACCCCCGCGCGCGCCGGCTGCCCATTCAGCAAGACAGCCCCAGCTCTCACTAAATTTTGCAGGCGTGAGCGTGTCAGGGTCGGATCGCCCACCTGAGCCAACAGCCACAAGTCAAGGCGAGTCCCAGCTCCATCTTGGGGGACGCGAAAGACCAGACGCATAGCCCTCCTAGGATACTAAAGCTTTGCGATACGGACAACCCCATTGCACTGAAAAAGCCTTGTGAGTATAATGAAAATACAATGATCTCCCAGGTGGAAATGGCTGTCCATGCGGTGGCAGAGCGGATCGCCCTGGAGCAGGGAGTAGAGCTCTATTGGCTGGAGATGAGGACTTCTGGCCCACGCTGGCAGGTGACGGTCTATATTGACCGTGCGGGTGGGGTCAGCATTGACGACTGCGAGCGTGTGAGCCGCGCTTTAGAAGAGCCCTTGGATGCGCTCATCGATCACAGCTATGTCATTGAGGTCTCCTCACCAGGGATTGATCGCGCCCTGCACACCCGCACACACTATGAGCGTGCCCTTGGCAAGCCTGTGGAGCTGCATCTGCGACAGGCGCGCGACGGCCAGAAGGTCCTGCAAGGGTGGCTCTCCGGCCTGGAGCAGAATGGGATCCTCCTCACCACTGCCCACGGAGAGACTGTACGGGTCTCGTTCGACGAGGTGCTCTCCGCCCACGTAGCCGAGAGCCAGTTCCTCTAAATTCAGGAGCGTGACAACTCTCTATGAACATCGAGTTTCTTGAGGCGTTAGAAGAGATGGCTAAGGAGGAGGGCATCGAGCGCGAGGACCTTTATGAAGCCGTCAAAAAAGGGCTCAAGGTAGCGTATATCGAGCAGTTTGGCCCGGCTACAAACTTAGAGATCGAGATTGACCGCACTTCAGGGGATATTCACTTGGTCGTGGACGGCCAACCCAAAGATATTGCGCTCACGGACTTCGGGCGCATCGCCACGCGCAAAGCCGAAGAGACCATCAAGAACGAGATCATCGCCAAGCGCCGTCAAAAGATCTTAGAACGCTATCAAAGACGAGTTGGGCAAATCATCAGTGGGCATGTCCATCGCTTTCAGGGAGCTGACGTCTGGGTCAATCTGGGGCAGGTGGAGGCGCTCCTGCCCGAATCCGAAAGGATTCCCGGGGAGCGCTATCGTATCGGTTCAGTCCTGAAAGCCTATGTGATGCGTGTGGAGCGTACCCAAGGAGACCCGCGGATTATCTTATCGCGTGCGGCAAAAGAATTCGTGCAGAAGATGCTCGAACTCCAGGTGCCGGAGATCGAACAGGGGCTGGTGCGCATCGAGGCGATCGCTCGCGAGCCGGGGGTGCGCACCAAAGTCGCGGTGCGCTCGTTGACCGCGGAGCTTGACCCTGTGGGGACATGCGTCGGCGCGGGCGGGAGCCGCGTCCGAGAGATCGTGCGGGAGCTGGGTGGGGAGAAGATCGATATTATTCGGTGGAGCCCCGACGTGCGCGAGCTCATCAAAAATGGCCTCGAACCCGCTAAAGTCCTGCAGATTGACATAGACGAGGCCAAGAAAGAAGCGCGCGTGATCGTGCCCGATTCAGAGCTGTCGCTGGCTATTGGCAAGGGGGGGCAGAACGTCCGCCTCACGGCCAAGCTGACCGGCTATAAAGTGGACGTCACCAGCCCGGAGGAACTCGCCAAGAGCGCCCAAGAGACGTCTGCGCCAGCTCCTTAGTCTATGCGTGCTGCGCTTTTGTATGGGGTCTATCGGCTGGTACGCCGACGGGCCTGGCTGGTGCTCCTGCTGGCGGCCTTGCTCAGCAGCGCTGCTCTCGTCTATATTCTCGATCTGCCCATGCGCAGCTCGTTCCTGGATCTCCTCCCCCCTGGAGATCCCCTGATCACCCAATTTCAAGAGCGCGAAGAGATCGTCAAGAAAAACGATGCGGTCGATATCATCTTGGCGCTCTCGGACCCGGAGCATTCCCCGCGTGACGCCGCGCGCCTCAAAGCCGTCGCTGAGCAACTCGTTCTCCCTGCGCTCACTCAGAATCCAGAGTTCATATCCGTCAGCTTTACGAAAGATATTCAGACGCGCCGTGGGGACGAGCTGCTCTCCCTTCGCGATGAGGTCCTGCTGAAGCTGAGGGAGTACCAAGACCGTTTGCGCAGCGTTCTGCCCGTCTCTCACACCCAACCCGCAGCGACGGTGCCAGGGGTACGCGATCTGATTCAAATTTACACGCGAATCAATGCTGAGCTGGAGCGGATCTTCGGGACGGAGTTCGACTGGCGACAGCTCGTCCTCAACCCGTTGGAGCTCGTCAAGCGCTTTGAGGAGCTCCAAAAGCTCAATCAAAGCGTCAAGGACGAGTTCGAGCACGCTCCACAACTCATTGAGACGGCCGATCGCTTGGTAGAGGATCTCCTCCAGACGGTTCACGAGATCGCCCGTGCCATCGACAATCTGCTGACTTGGCCGCAGGAGCTCTATCTCTCCCAAGACGGCACAAAGTTGCTCATCAAGGCGCGTCCGCAACAGAGCTCGCAGTATAGCTTGGAGTACAATCGCGCTCTCATCCGCTCGGTGCAAGAGACGCTGCGCTCGCTCAAGCTCGAAGATCACGGGATAAGGTGGGGGCTGACCGGACCCTACGCGATCTCCGCGGAGACCAACTATCAGCTCAACGTAGACATGCGCAATACGACGATCATCTCCGCCATCGGCGTCATGGTCGTTATCGTGCTCACCCTGCGCCGCTTCTTCTACCCCATCTTAGCGCTGATCGTGCTCTTCCTTGCGCTGATCGGGACGTTGGCCTGGGCGAAGTTCTCTACCAACGGTCTGAACTTGGTGACGTCCTTTCTGCCCCCGCTGATCTTGGGGCTGGGGATAGACTACGGGATTAATTTCATCGCCCACTTCTTGCACGAGCGCCGCGCTGGACGCCGCTTCGAGGCGGCCATCAGATCCGCTATCGAGCAGAAGGGCTCAGCGTTGATCACGGCATCGTTAGCGACGGCTTTAGTGCTCTTTGGGTTGATGATCGCTGACTCCCCAGGACTGTACGAGATGGGGATCATCGCGGGAGTAGGGGTGCTGATCGCGCTGGCCTCGACG
>JBEPZC010000037.1:0-8388 GCA_041641035.1 Candidatus Bipolaricaulota bacterium | reverse complement strand
GGCCTGATGCCTAGCCCCAAGTCCGGTACGGTCACGCCCGATATCGGGACAGCGGTGAAGGAGCTGAAGCGGGGGAAGCTCGAATTCCGCCTCGATGAGTACGGCAACGTCCACTCCACTTTTGGGCGGTGCTCGTTCACCGATGAGCAGCTGAAGGAGAACCTCATCGCGCTGACGGCGGCGATCCTCGACGAGAAGCCGGCCGACATCAAGGGGCGATTTATCAAATCCGTGACGATCAGCTCGACGCTCGGGCCAGGGATCAAAGTCGACCCCGACGATCTCCAGAAACTGGTCGCAGCGAAGCGATTCTAGGGTGAAGGGGTGTCTATGCCAACAGCAGAGAAAGAGCAAGCCATTAGTCTGTTAGAGGAGCGTCTCAAGAGATCGAAAGCCTTGGTCTTCTCGGATTTTCACGGGCTGACTGCTTCAGAGATGGTCGAGTTGCGCCGCGAGTTTCGCAAGCACGGCTTGGAGTACCGTGTGGTGAAGAACAGCGTGGCGCGTCTTGCTGCAGAGCGGGTCGGCATTAAAGATACGGATTCGTACTTCCGTGGGCCGACGGGGATTTGTATCAGTTATGACGATCCGGCGCTGGCGTTCAAGATCTCTCAAGCCCTGACCAAGAAGTTCGAGCGCTATAAGATCAAAGGCGGGGTGATAGAAGGGGTCGTAGTCAGCGCTGCTGAAGCCGAACAGTTAGCGAATCTGCCGAGTCGTCATGAGCTGTTAGCAATGCTCGTCAACACCCTGCAAGCTCCGATCCAACAGTTGGCGAGCGTGCTGAACGCTGTCATTCGGGATTTTGTCAGCGTGATCGACGAAGTGCGCAAGAAGCGCGAGGGCGAGCAGCCGCCCCCGACGTCTTAGAGAATTCTACATCGAAATTCCTTGGGAGGGATTTCCAATGGCTGTCAATATCGCAGAGATGGTGGCGACGGTCGAGCAGATGACCGTCAAGGAGCTAGCGGAGTTGGTCAAGGCGCTGGAGGAGAAATTCGGCGTCAAGGCTTCTGCGGGGGTGCCGATGATGATGGCCCCCATGCCTGGAGCGGCGGCCGGGGCTGCTGGTGGAGCCGCAGCCACTGCCGAAAAGACGACGTTCAAGGTCGTGCTCAAGAACGCTGGCCAGCAGAAGGTCCAGCTCATTAAGGTCGTCAAGGAGATCACGGGCAAGGGGCTCAAGGAGAGCAAGGACCTTGTAGACAATGTCCCCGCTGTTATTAAAGATGGGGTTAACCAAGAAGAAGCGAACAAGATCAAAGAGCAGTTAGTAGCCGTTGGGGCTGAGGTGGAGATTCAATAGTTTGTGAATGTGATCTTCCCCATTCGATGGAGTTTGTAGGTTGGCGGGCTGACTGCGCCGCCAACCCTTCTGTCTTTGCTCAGTGAAGGAGGGTTATGCGCACAAGACGCTCTTGGGGTCGTGTCAAGCCTGTGATGGATCTTCCGTATCTACTTCAAGATCAGAAGCGCTCCTATGAATGGTTCTTAACGAAAGGGATCGAGGAGCTCATCCGTGAGATCAGCCCCATCAAAGGGGAGGGGCGCGAGGGCCTCGAACTCGAACTCAAGGACCCACGCCTTGCGCCTCCTCCCTACACAGAGCAAGATTGCAAAGATAAGAACTTAACGTATGCGGCGACGCTGCGCGTCAAGGGGATTTTGAAGCAGAACGGCAAAAAGATCAAAGAAGACGATCTCTATCTGGCTGATATCCCCCTCATGACCGCGCGGGGGACGTTCATCATCAACGGCTCGGAGAACGCGTTAGTCAATCACTTGACGCGCTCACCGGGTGTCTATTTTACAAAAGAGGGGCCGACGGAGTATCGCGCTCAGATCCTCCCCGACTATGGGGCGTGGTTGGAGTTCGTGCTCGACACAAAGAAGGAGCGCATCACCACGCAGATCGACCGCAAGGGCAATATTCCCCCCACGGTGCTCCTGCGTGCTCTCGGCTACACAACCGCTGATATCTATAAGCAGTACTCCGTGATACTTAACCCGATCACAGCCGAGAAATTATCGCGCTTCGTCGACTGCACTGTGACTGAGCCTATCGGCAACGGCAAGGTCATTGTGCGCGAGGGCGAACGCTTGACTGCCGATCTCATTGAACAGATCGTTGCACTCAATCCACCTCGTGTTCACTGTTTGGATCGCTACATTCAAAGGAGCCTCGATGAGGACAAGACGACATCAGCGGAGATGGCTCTGGAGCTGATCTATCGTAAGCTCCGTGGTGCCGAGCGCCCAACTCAGAAGACGATGCACGATTTCTTTATCAATCTATTCTTTAACCCTGAGACATTTAGCCTCTCCAGAGTCGGGAGATTCATGGTCAATAAGAAATTAGGATTGAATCGTCCCGAGCATGACACGGTTTTGCATAAAGAAGAAATCGCACTGACTCTGAAGCGTCTTCTGGAGGTTCCCACCAATCCGTTGCTCATTGATGATAAAGATCATTTGGCCAACAAGCGCGTGGAGACCCCTGGGGAGACAGCTTATAATAGACTGCGCGAGGGCCTGCGCCGCATGGCACGCCTCACTCAAGATCGTCTGAGCAAGTCGACCCTTGAAGAAGAAGAGCCCCTGAGAAATCTCATCAGCGGTCGGATCGTCCAGAGCGCGCTCAATAAGCTCTTCTATGTGGGCCGGCTCTCGCAATTTTTGGAGCAGACCAACCCCTTGACAGAGCTCACCCATAAGCGCCGGCTCTCTGCGTTGGGGGGCAGCATGAGCAAGCGCCGCGCCAAGATCGAGGTGCGCGACGTCCACCCCTCACACTATGGCCGCATCTGCCCCATCGAAACGCCCGAAGGGCAGAACATTGGGCTCATCACGAGCATGGCCACCTATGCGCGCATCAACGACTATGGCTTTTTAGAAGCACCCTATCGCGTGGTCAAGAACGGCAAGGTAACCAACGAGATCAAATATCTTATGGCCGATGAGGAGGAGCGCTATAAGATCGCGCCAGCGACGGTGCCCCTCGATAAAGACGGCAAGATCATCCCCAAGGAGGTTGAGATCCGCACGGGGAGAGAGAACATTCGCATCGTGCCGCGTGAGGAAGTAGACTTTATCGAGATCTCTCCCGCAGCGCTGGTCAGCGTCTCAGCGTCGCTCATCCCGTTCTTGGAGCATGACGACTCGAACCGAGCGTTGATGGGCGCGAACATGCAGCGCCAAGCGGTGCCCTTGCTCAAGCCCCAAGCTCCCTATGTTGGCACGGGGATCGAGGCCAAGGTCGCCCGTGACTCCGGCATGCTCGTCATCGCTGAAGAAGATGGCGTCGTCTCCTATGTAGACGCGCAGAAGATCGTGGTGAAGTCCGGGCGCAAAGAACACGTCTATAAGCTCATTACATTCGATCGCTCCAATCAAGATACACTGGTGCACCAGCGCCCCATTGTGCAGGTCGGCCAGAAGGTCCACAAGGGCGAGGTGCTTGCTGATGGCCCAGCGATGGATCATGGCGAGTTAGCTTTGGGAGCAAACGTCTGTGTGTGTTTCCTCCCCTTCGAAGGGTATAACTACGAGGACGCTATCGTCATCAGCGAGCGACTCGTTCGGGAAGACGTGCTGGATTCTATTCACATTCAAGAGTACGAAGTTCGGGCGGAGGAGACCAAGCTCGGCCCCGAAGAGATCACCGATGACATTCCCGATTTGAGCAAGGAAGAGCTGAGAAATCTCGACGAGGACGGGGTCGTGCGTGTGGGGACGGAAGTGAAGACCGGGGACATTTTAGTTGGCAAGATCACGCCGCGTGGCGAGACCGAACCCACTCCGGAAGAGCGTATCTTCAAGTCTATTTTCGGGGAGCGGTCGCGCAACGTGCGCAACACGTCCTTGCGCCTGCCTCCCACGACGGAGGGCGGCAAGGTGATCCGTGTGAAGAAATTCTCGCGGGACAAAGGGGATGAGCTTGAACCCGGCGTCAATCAACTCGTGAAAGTCTACGTGGCGCAGCGCAAGAAGATCTCCGTTGCGGACAAGCTTGCTGGACGACACGGCAACAAAGGCGTTATCGCAAAGATCCTCCCCGTGGAAGACATGCCCTATCTGCCTGACGGCACCCCCGTAGACATGATTCTCAATCCTTTGGGGGTACCGTCGCGCATGAACTTAGGGCAAGTCTTCGAGGCGCATCTGGGCTGGGTGGCGCATCTGAAGGGAGAGTATATGGCTTCCCCGGTCTTCGATGGCGCTCAAGAAGACCAGATTCTCAGAGAGCTTTACGAGGCTCGTCAAGAGCGAGGTCTTGCTGAGGGTGATGATCCGAAGTATCCTACAGGCAAGGTGATCCTGCGCGACGGGCGCACCGGTGAGCCGTTCGAACACCCTGTCACCGTTGGCTATATGTATATACTGAAGCTGGAGCATATTGCCAACGAGAAGATCCACGCGCGATCTGTTGGGCCCTATAGCTTAATTACGCAGCAGCCCTTGGGGGGCAAGGCCCAATTTGGTGGGCAGCGCCTGGGCGAGATGGAAGTCTGGGCGTTGGAAGCCTACGGCGCAGCCGCGACGCTCCAAGAGATGCTCACCCTCAAGAGCGATGACACCCGTGGGCGCGTCCAGCTCTACAAAGCGATCTTCAAGGGGGAAGAGCTTCCCAAGCCGGGGTTGCCAGAGTCGTTTAAGGTGCTTGTGAAGGAGCTGCAGAGCTTAGGCCTGAGCATTCGGGCGTACGACGAGAAAGATCACGAGTTGGATTTGGGATAAGCCATGGAGACGGAGCGTTCGGCCGGCGTGATCGTCTTTCGGGACGGTCACGCCGGTCGTGAATATTTGCTGTTGCGCAGCGCCAGTGGCGGCCACTGGGGATTTCCCAAAGGGCACGTTGAGCCTGGCGAGGACGAAGCTGAAGCTGCTATACGTGAGCTGCACGAAGAAGCTGGGATCACCGTAGAGATCCTGCCGGGGTTTCGGGAAGTCATCCACTACGAATTCACACGCGGTTCGAAAAACCTGCATAAAGAAGTCGTCTATTTCTTAGGACGGGCGCGCTCGTTCAACGTAAAACTTTCTGGGGAGCACTTGGATTATCTGTGGGCGTCGTACGCGCGCACGCGCCAACGGCTCAGCTACGAGAACGCCCAACAGCTCCTCGACAAAGCCGAAAGGTTCTTGAACGAATCCCTAGCGTCTTAGGAGAGCCCTGATAGGATCGCGCAGCTCTTGGGGGAAGCAGAGCCGATCTTGACTGAAGGTCTTATTACGCAGCGCACCGATGACATCGGAAGCCTGGGAGAGCTCGATCAGTTCAGCGAAGTCGTTCACTAAGAAGATATGTTCGCCGACCTCGCGAGTGGCCCATAAATACCGATCTGTATAGGGGTCATCGCTGACTCGGTCGAGGACGAGATAGTACTCTGGGTCGAACCCAGCGCGCGCAGCGGTCTCGCGCAATTGCCCCTCCCAAGCCGTAAACTCTTCTAAGCGCATCTCCAGGGTCTTGAAGAGCCGGCGCTGCCAGAAGCGGCGCGTCAGATCAGAGAGTATAGGATCATCGCTCTCACGCCATTGTTGCAGTGCCGTCATGATGACCGTGTCGTCTAGCTGAAGGTGGTCTTCGAGTGTGAGCGCGTCTGGCTCGATCAGAAGTCTCTTCAGGGCCGAGGTAGTGGCGAGTTCATGCCCGCTCCGCACCAGTTCCGCGGCTCGCTGTAAGATCTTGCGCACCATGACATCCGCGGCACGCGACGTCTTGTGATGGTAGACCTGCTGGTACATATAGTAGCGCGCGAGAACATAGCCTTCGGCGGCATGCAGCCCCTTGCGCAAGTCAATAGCCAATTCCCAATCGTCACGTTGCTCGACGAGTCGAAGACTGTGTATAAGCCAGTTCACGTCGAAGTAGCCATACGTAACCCCGGTGCAGAGGCTATCGCGCAGGAGATACTCCATGCGATCTACGTCGAGTTGGCTGGAGAGGAGTTTGACGGCGAACGCCGGTTGGAATGTCCTTTGAAAGAGTTGCGCGATCTTCTGTGGATAGTGGGGATCGGCTTTCACTAATATGGCGTGGACAGGGCTGTGAGGATCGCAGACGATGCGCACTGTCCAGTCTTCATGGGGGATATGCGTGAATTCTTCAAGCAAGTGCGAGAAGGGCAGATGGCCCACGTCGTGTAAGAGCGCAGCGACAAGGAGCAGCTCGCGATGTTCTTCTAGGATGCGGTGCAGGGCGGGTGGGGGATTCAATTGGTGAAAATGTTCTAAGACGCGTTTCATTAAGAATGCTGTGCCCAAAGCGTGCGAGAAGCGCGTATGCGTCGCGCCGGGGTAGACAAGGGAAGTCACGCCGAGCTGACGAATATGGCGTAGGCGCTGAACCTGCGGGGTATCGATGAGTTTTAGTACCAAAGCGTCGCGCTCTTTGTCGAAGCCAATCAAGTTGTGCACGGGGTCGCGGAAGACCTTGTCCATGAGAATATTTTAGATCAATCAACGAGAAAAGACAAAATACCAGCAATCGCTTGGCTGGGCCGTCATTTCTTGCTATACTGTTAACGGAAAGTGCTGCTAAAAACCGCAGCACTCACGCGCTTTTTTGGAGGAGCAACTGCTATGAAACTCGTCGGAGCTGATGTCTATCTGTGGTCGAAGGAAGTCCCCACCGTGCCTGAACAAATTGGGCCGTTCGCGCTAAGATTTATCTCCAATCGCGGGACGCGGGTCATCCAGCCCATAGCACCGCATGCGGAGTTCAGTGATTGGTGGTGCTGTCGCTACCGAGCAGACCGAGAAGTCTCCCACGATGACGTACACTCTCTCTTGGAGACGCTCAGCCAGAAGCACGTCTGGACGCAGGCGCAAAAGCTCTTTGAGATCAACGGGGCGAACGCCTATAGTGAGCCGTATTAAAAAAGCCTTATCAGGAGGATGAATATAGAAATGCGCCATAAAGCTGTGTTGATTCGCGGGGACGGCACCGGCCCCGAACTCTGTGAAGCCGTCTTAAAAGTCTTAGACGCCAGCGGCGCTCAGATCGACTGGATCGAGGCCGAAGCCGGTGAAAAACCCCTCAAACGAGGTGAACCCATCGTCCCAGACCGTACCATTGAGCTCATTAAACAATACAAAGTCGCGCTCAAAGGCCCTATGACGACTCCCATCGGTAAGGGATCCGTCAGCGCCAACGTGACGCTGCGCAAGAAGCTCGATCTCTTCGCGTGTATGAGGCCGGTGTGGGCTCTGCCTGGCGTGCCTACGCCGTTTAAAGACTTAAATATTGTAATCTTCAGAGAGAACACTGAGGATCTCTATGCCCAGGTCGAATACTATAATACGCCCGATGTTGCTGTCTCGTTGAAGATCATTAGTCGTCCAGGGAGCCGAAGGATTGTAGAATTTGCGTTCGAGTGGGCGCGCGCTAACGGGCGCAAGAAGGTCACTGCCGTCCATAAGGCCAACATCATGAAGATCAGCGATGGGCTCTTTTTGCAGACGGCCCGCGAAGTCGCCCAAAAGTATCCCGATCTCGAATTTAATGACTATATTGTCGATAATATGTGCATGCAGCTGGTCACCCGTTGGCGCAATTTCGATGTGTTAGTGTTACCCAATCTGTATGGGGATATTCTTTCGGATTTAGCGGCGGGGATGATGGGGGGGCTGGGCGTTGCCCCTGGCGCGAACTTCGGGCGTGACTGCGCGGTCTTTGAAGCCGTTCACGGCTCAGCGCCCAAGTACGCCGGACTCAATAAAGTCAACCCCACGGCGCTCTTGTTATCGGCCGTGCTGATGCTGCGCCACCTCAAGGAGACGGAAGCTGCTGACCGAATCGAGCAAGCACTCTATGCAGTCTTGCAAGAGGGCAAGATTCGCACCTATGACTTAGGGGGCACAGCAGGGACGCAAGAGTTCGCCCAAGCGATTATCGCGAAGATGAGCTAGTATGGGCGTTACAGAAAGGGTCGCGGAAGATCTCTTTATTGTCGACACGGGAATGCTGGGGCTAGAGCGCTACGGCGCGCTCTACATTCTCAAAGCCCCCAGACCAGCTATCATCGAGACGGGTTTTTCCCACACCCTCTCGAAGACACTGCAAGCCCTCGATGACCTGAAAATACGCCCCGAAGAGATAGCGTATATCATGCCCACACACGTCCATCTCGATCACGCTGGGGGCACAGGGCACTTAGCCGAAGCGTGCCCCAACGCCAAAGTCGTCGTGCATGAGCAGGGAGCGCCTCACTTAATAGACCCGACGAAGCTCTTAGAGAGCGTCCAGCGCGCCGTCGGCCCGATGTTTCCGTACTATGGCACGCTCAAGCCCACGCCTCAAGAGAGAATTCTCCCGGTGCGCGGGGGAGAGGTCTTGAATCTCGGAGCTGGCTATGAGATCGAAGTGATCGCTGCGCCGGGGCA
>JBEPZC010000036.1:0-8474 GCA_041641035.1 Candidatus Bipolaricaulota bacterium | reverse complement strand
GTTGCGACGGCCAGCCCAGATTTATAATGATTCTTCGCTTGTTCGTACTCTGCACGGCCCACGGCGACATCCCCAAGCCCAATGTACGCGTTCAGGGCCTGCTCTGGGGTCGGCCCTTGCTCTAGGATCGCCGTGTAATGCCGTATAGCGGACTCGAAGACATGCTCTTTCTGATACTGCTTAGCGAGCTGGAAGCGCGTCTCAAAGTCTTTGGGATCGAGCTCGACGATGCGTTCGCCAAGCTGTTCACGCAGCTCGGCTGCCGCCGTGCGCTTAAAGCCCTCGCGATAATTCTTGAGGGCGTCCTCGGTCTGCCCCTGCTGGCGCTGCACGTCCCCTAAAGCAAGATATGCCTCAGCGAGATAGGGCGATTCCTTGATCACTTGGGTGTACTGTTTAAGCGCCTCATCGAGCTGAGAGAGCCCTTCATAGGCGCGCCCGAGCTTGAGGCGCACGTTCGGATTGTTCTGTAGCTTGAGCGACTCAAGATAGAGAGCGACAGCCCGCTCAAAGTCTTTCTTCTTCACAGCGATGTCCGCAAGAGCTGTCACGAGCCGAGGGTCGTCGTAGCCCCGCTCAGCGCGCTCTTGTTCGCGCAGCTCCGTGTAGAGCGCTTCAGCCTTGTCCCACTCTTCAAGGCCAAAATAGGCTTCAGCCATCTTCTGTTTGATCGTTCGGATGGCATCCTTGTCTTTGGCAGGGTTGAGATTCTCTAAAGCTTTCTGATAGTACTCGAGGGCCAAAGTATAATTCTTGACAGACATCATCAAGTGCCCGTAGAGCCGCAACGGGCCAGGGTCAGTCGGAGCAAGCTCCGTAGCGCGCTTGGTTATCTTGATCGCGTCTTGAGTGCTCTGTTGATCGCCCTCTGTGAAGAGAAAGAGCCCGTATTGATAGTACGCTTGGGGATTATCTGGATCGAGCGCGATCAGCTGATCATAGAAGCCGCGATCTCCACCGGCAGACTTCGCCGTCTCCAAGAGATGCTGCACAGCTTTTTGGGAGTATTCTTTGATCTTCTGCTCGAGTTCTTGAAGCTTGGCTTCCTTGTTCTCGACGTTCTCCTGCTTTTCGAGATCGGCCTTCTCTTGTTCGGCTTGTCGGAGCTTGACTTGATAGAGCCGAGCAATATAGTAATCGAGATATTTGCCAAGCTCGTCGTCGGAGAGCGTGCCTGCTTGCAAGAGCTTCTCATATGCTGCGATCGCTTCATCAATCTTCTCTTGCTGTTCGAGCTGGTATGCAGCGATCAGAGGCAAGCGCAGTTCGATCTGGGCTGAGGCTTTCGCTTGCTTGAGCCATTGATCGAATCTCTCGACGCGCTGGCGCGCTTTGTAATCTGTAGCAATGCTCTCTCTCACAGCCGCGAAGCTCTTGCGGTCCTCAAGGCGCACCAGCCACAGCCCCTGCGGCGTCTGGATGAGATCGCTGACCTGGCCGACTTGAAGTTTAGCTATGCCATCTTGCAGCTCTTTTGGCAGATCGCTCACGGTGACGTACCCCATATCGCCGTTGCGGTCTTTGAAGTCGGGGTCCTGCGAATACTCCCTCACTATGTCAAAGAAATTTGCGCCTTCGACTCTCAGCTTGTCTTTGGCTTCTTGAAGGCGCTTGCGGGCTGCAATCAGTTCGTCTTCGGGGGCATCAGGCGCGATGGGGATAAAGATGCGACTGAGCCGAACGCGCTCAAGAAAATTGCCCTGCTTGGCTGCCTCAACCCATTGAGTCATCAGGGCATCTTCTCTCTCGCGCATCCAGTCGCGACGGACATCAGACTGCGCTTGCTCGAATGTGCGCACCCGCTTATCTTCAACTTTGATGAGATGGAACCCAAAGCGCGTGCGCACCGGGGCGCTGACTTTCCCGATATCGAGTGCAAACGCTGCGTCTTCGAACTCTTTGACCATGACACCCTTGCCAAACCATCCTAAATCCCCACCGTTCTCTGCATTGCTCTTGTCGTCAGAATACTGTTTAGCCAGTTCAGCGAAATCCGCGCCTGCATCGAGCTGCTTTTTGATCTCTTCGATCTTCTTCTGCGCTGCAGTAACTTGCTCCTCGGAAGCGTCCTCAGCAACACTGACTAAGATATGGCGCGCCTTCACTTCCGGAGTAGCGTATCTTTCTCGATTGGCTTCAAAGTATGCTCGGAGCTCAGCCGTCGCAGGCTGGAGATATCCCAACAGATCGTTGATATAGCGCGTCTTGTTCTGCTCAATGAATTCTATTAACTGGGCATCGGTGACCTCGATCTGGCCGACGACGGCCTCCTCGAGAGCCTCTTCCTTGAGTTGCGCTGCGACTTGGTCACGCATCTGCCGCTGATAAGCCGGCAGAGAGCTCCCGCGCTCCTTGAGCCACCGTGCTAATTCCTTCTCATCCATGCCATAGCGCTGTCGCAGCACCACCAGAAAACTCTCGTACTCTTTCTTATAGCGTTCGTCGATCTTCTTCGCTGAAACACTCACGAGTCGTTTTTTCGCTTCTTTGTCTTTAATAGTTTTTTCAATGAGACGATCAATCGCTTGTGCACGCCATTGGAGCTGCCGATAGGCCCCATCCGGCCCTTGCAAAGCTTTTTCAATGTCTTGGATGAACTGACGTTGCTCGTTAAGAATCTCTAGATATGCTTGTTCGTACTGCGCTTTGCTGATCTTCTCTCCGTTGACGATCAAGACGACATCTTGCTCCTTAGGGACATTGCTCCCCGTCGGGTTGAGCGCAACCGGCGAAAAGATCACCAACGCTCCAATCACGAAGCTGATGACCACAGCCCAGATCACGTACTTCCCATATCTCTCGACAAGCCTGCGAATAGTATACATGCTCTGCTCACCTCAAAGTGTGTGCGCGGTAAAAAGAATACGAGCGATTTCCTTTAGCGCTTGGTATCTTTGTATAATAAACAGTAAAGGGTGATCTGTCAAGAACGATGCGCGTCTTGTCTGTGGGACTGCTCATAATCGTCCTCCTGGGTCTAGGGGGAGAAGGCCACGCTTCCGTGTGGGTGGTCGCCATAGATGCCGGGCATGGGGGCGACGATACCGGTGGGATCGGAGTAGATAACCTTACAGAGAAGGACATAGTGTTACATATCGCCCATCTGATCGCACTGGAAGCGTCCAGCTTTTCGAATATAAAAATCATTCTCACAAGAAGCGATGATCGCTATCTCTCGCCTGCCGAACGCATCGCTCGCGCCCAAGGCGCGCACTTCTTTATCAGTTTGCATCTGGATTTTTCATATGACCCCTGGATGCGAGGGATCGGGGCAATCGTGCCCATTCATGCTTCCCATTCAACAAGAACCCTCGCAGATGTGTTATGTCGACACATCATCACTGCAACGAAGGGGCCCCTAAGGGAGATGAGAGCCGCTCCCCTGTGGCTGAGACGGCTCAGCGTACCCGCGGTGCAGCTCACCTTGGGGTTTCTAACAAACCCCGAAGAAGCGAGAAAGCTCGGGCAGCTGGCATACCAGAAGCGCCTCGCCCAAGCGATTCTCGAAGGCATTAGGGAATTCGTCTCTAACTCACCCATGTGAGTCTTGCTAAATCTGCCCCGTCACCCTGGCGTGGGGGCAGCTTGAGCACGCGGGTGTAGCCGCCGTTGCGACTCGCGAACTTCGGCCCGATTTCGGTGAAGAGCTTCTCTGTGAGATCAGGGTCTTGGAGCACAGCAAATACCAGGCGGCGCGCACGTAAATCATTGCGCTTGGCCCACGTTACAAGTCGCTCTGCCAAGCGCGCGCTCTCCTTGGCCCGTGCTACAGTCGTGTCTACCTTCCCGTGATCGATGAGCTCCTTCACTAAGTTGGCCAATAAGGCCTTGCGATGCTCTGGATCACGATTGAGCTTGCGAAACTTCTTCTTATGCCACATAGAGCCTCAACTCCGCTTGATTGAGCTTGCGAGCTGGTATCCCAGCTCCTCCACACGCTCGATCACTTTCTGTAAAGTCTTTTCGCCAAAGCCGTGAATATCCTTGAGCTCCTCTTTGGTCTTTTGTAATAAGTCTTTCAGGGTGATAACCCCTTTGGTTTCGAGCAGATTACAGGCGCGCTTGTCGAAGCCTAGCTCTTCCAAGCGCTTGTTGAGCTCCTCTGGCTCGCTCTGCACCGGCTCGACCGCGCCAACCGGTAGGGCGAAGAGCTCAAAGTGCCCAATGAGGATCTGTGACGCTTGTTGGAGCGCCTCATCCGGTCGGACACCACCGTTTGTTTCTACTTCGAGAACAAGTCGGTCGTAGTCGGTGCGCTCACCCACGCGCGTCGGCTCAACTTTAAAGTTCACGCGCTTGACCGGGGAGAAATTCGAGTCCACCGCGATAATCCCTAACGGCATATCGCCCTTCTTGTTGCGCTCCGCTGGACGGTAGCCAACTCCTGGCTCCACTTCCATATCGAGCACTAGTTTGCCCTTCTGGTCAACCGTCGCAATCACATGGTCGGGATTCATCACTTCCAGGCCAGGAGGCAGTTCGATATCTCCTGCTGTGACCACCCCGGCACCCTCATGCTGAATATATAAGTGCTTGGCTTCGCCATCAGTTAAGCGAAACGCGATCTCCTTAAGGTTGAGAATGATCTCGAGGACGCTCTCTTTGACACCCTCGATCGTATCGTATTCGTGATATTTCCCCTCGAAGCGCACCCGCGTGACCGCGGCTCCCGGAATGGACGAGAGCAGAACCCGTCGCAGCGCGTTTCCGATCGTCGTGCCATAGCCGCGTTCGAGCGGCTCCACTACGAAGACCCCACGGGTGGGAGTCAGTTCTTCCACCTTGATCTTCGGCTTTATCAGTTCTGCTCGCATATTCTCCCCTCGTGTCAGTCTCTAGCGTGAGTAGAACTCGACAATGAGGTGCATCTGGAGCTTGTGTTCCAGCTGATCGACCTTGGGACGATCTATAACCTGAATGCGGCCATCAGTGCGCTCGAGCCATGGGGGGATTGAGGCACGCCCTTTTGAATCTAGCAGCGCCTTAATCCCAGGCTTCTGAGCAGAGTTGGGCTTGAGCGCGATAACATCCCCAGGACGGACCAAAAACGACGGTATATTGACGCTGCGGTCATTCACGACAAAATGCCCATGCGTCACGAGCTGGCGGGCATGATCCCGCGAGGTCGCCAAGCCCGCACGGTAGATCACATTATCCAAACGCCGCTCTAGGAGCTCCAGCAAGAAATCCCCGGTCACCCCCTTCACGCGTTTGGCACGCTCGACATAACGCCGGAACTGCTCCTCACGAAGGCCGTACAGACGCTTGGCCTTCTGCTTCTCTCGCAAACGAATGCCATACTGGCTCATCTTGCCAAACTTGCGTTGATGCATCCCTGGAGCGTAGGGCCGGCGCTCTACAGGGCATTTCTCACTGTAGCACTTATCACCCTTGAGAAAGAGCTTTTCGCCTTCCCGCCGACATAATCGACATTTCGCTTCTGTATAGCGTCCCATAGTCCTCCACAAATCGATTCAATACAGATCAGTGCACATGTTCAGTGCTGTGCGAGACCGGGGTGACGTTCTTGACATCTTCTACGCGAATCCCAGACCCTTTCAGCGTATTCACCACGGAGTTGCGTCCCTGGCCCGTCCCGTTGATCGTGACGATCAACGAGCGGATGCCGAACTCGCGCATCTTCGCAATGAGGGACTCACAGGCGAGCTGGGCGGCATAAGGGGTCCCCTTCTTGCTCCCCTTGAAGCCGCGGGTGCCCGGGCTTGCCCATGCTAAAACATGACCGTCCAAATCCGTCAACGTCAAGATCGTATTATTGAAGGTCGAGTGCACGTGGAGTCGCGCACGCTCTACTTTGCGAGCCATTTCCTCACCTCACTCTCACTTGCGCTTGCCGGCCTTGGCCGGGCGCGGGCCCTTCCATGTTCGGGCGTTGCTGCGCGTCTTCTGGCCGCGCACGGGAAGCCCCACCGTATGCCGAACGCCACGATAACACTTGATCATCTTCAGTCGAGCGATGTCTTCCTGCACCTTCCTGCGCAGATCGCCCTCGACCGTATATTTCGTCTCGATCTCCTTGCGCAACGCTGTGATCTCCTGCTCGGTCAAGTCGCGCACCTTCTTATTGAGATCAATCTTTGTCTCCTGAAGGATGCGGCGCGACAACGGTCGCCCGATCCCATAAATATAAGTCAATGCGATCTCGACGCGCTTATTGCTCGGCAAATCGACACCAGCAATCCTCGCCATGCAATATACCCTCCTTAGCACCCCTGGCGCTGCTTGTGCTTGGGGTTCTTACAAATGACCATCACCCGCCCGCGGCGGCGCACAATCTTACACGAATCACAGATCTTCCTTACAGAACTCCGTACTTTCATGGTCACGTCACCTCGTTACTCACGATAGATAATGCGCCCGTGGCTGAGATCATACGGCGAAAACTCTACAACCACCTTATCCCCGAGCAGGATTTTTATATAATTCTTACGGATCCGCCCGGAGATGTGGCACAACGCCTCCGTGCCGTCCTCGAAGCGCACTCGGAACATCGAGTTTGGGTACGCCTCGATCACCTCGCCACGACGCTTAATAAACTCTCCCTTGCCAATAAGCCGCTCACCTCTGCACAGGGACACCAACTCGATCGAATACCCCTATCCCAAGGATATCGGCAGGGGCATTCTCGCGTATGGCCACCATTGCTTCAAAGTGTGCGGCCACGGTCGCTCCCGGTGCGACTGCCGTCCAGCCATCCTCTTGCTCTTCTAACTCAATGAGACCACTCGTACCATCAGCTACCATCGGTTCGATGCAGATGACCAACCCTTCACGCAGCAGTGGCCCCTGTCCCGCTGAGCCGTAGTTGGGCACCTGGGGCTCCTCGTGCATCTCGCGGCCGATCCCGTGCCCTACAAAATTGGTGACAACCGAGAGCCCCCGGCTATGAACATACTCTTGAATGGCGTGAGAGATATCCCCCACGCGATTCCCACCCCGTGCAGCAGCGATGCCCTCCATGAGGGCTTCATAAGCTGTCTGCACGACCTTCTGTTCACGCGGGGAGCGGGGCTCATCCTCAACAATGACCGTTGTGGCAAGATCAGCACAAAATCCTCGACGCACCATGCCAATATCTATCGAGAGCACATCACCAGCTTTGAGAACCCTATCAGCTCTGGGAATGCCATGCACAACTTCAGCACCCAATGAAGTACAAATGCTCGCTGGGTACACACGCTCCCGAACACGATACCCTTTGAAAGAGGGCCTCCCGTCGGCTTCCACAATCAAGCGCTCAGCCAACCGATCCAGCTGGAGTGTACTCACCCCAGCACGGGCTTCTTCAGCTAAGCGCTGCAAGATCTTCTGCAGAATCTCAGCGTTCTCTCGCAAAATCTCGATCTCTGAGGTGCTCTTGATCTTCATCGCCATAGCTACTCCAGCGCTCGCACAACTGCCTGATAGACGGACTCAATGTCACCGTGGGCGTCGATCTCCCGAAGCACACTTCGTCTCTTATAAAAATCTATCATAGGTCCAATCTCGCGAGCGTACTGCACGTCAATGCGCCGCTCAATCACCTCTGGCGTGTCATCTGTGCGCTGCACTAAATTACTCCCGCATAGATCACAGATGCCCGCTTGGCGCGGTGGGCTGGAGAGCAAATTATAGACTCGCCCACACCGGGGGCACACCCGCCGCGCGCTGAGCCGACGCACGATCTCAGCCCGGTCAAGTATAAAGTGCAAGACCCGGTCCACCGAAGTAATACCATCCAAAATCTCCGCTTGCTTGATATTGCGAGGGAACCCATCGAGGACAAAGCCCTTGGTTCCCTGCAATCGCTTTCGGATCATCTCAGCGACCAACTGATCCGGGACGAGCTCACCTCGATCCATATAGCTTTGGGCTTGCACGCCCAACTCGGTGCGCTGCTGCACCTCGCTGCGCAACAGATCCCCAGTCGCAATATGAGGGACCCCCAACCAGGCCGCCAAGCGCACCGCTTGCGTTCCCTTGCCCGATCCCGGTGGCCCCACCAGCACGACCCGTCGCGCAGTCATAGTTCAGATACGGCGCCCCAAGCCTCCCTTGGCAATCAAGCTTTCATAGCGGCGCTCCACCAGGTGCGCCTCGATCTGCTTGATCGTGTCCACGCCCACCCCCACGACGATGAGCAGCGACGTGCCTCCTAAGAAGAAAGCCGTCAAGCCGCTCAGATTCGTAATGATCATGGGTAAGAGGGCGATAATCACTAAAAAGACCGCCCCAATAAACAACAGCCGGCTCTGCACCAACTCGATAAAGTCAGTCGTGGGCTTGCCCGGCCGGATACCCGGGACAAACCCACCCCACTTGCGCAAGTTCTCCGCCAAGTCTCGTGGGTTGAAGACAATCGCGCTGTAAAAGTACGTGAAGAAGAAGATCAGCAATGCGCTCAGTATCATATAGAGCACATGCCCTTGCGACAGATCCGTCGCTAACCAACTGAGAAAATCGCCCAAAACGTT
>JBEPZC010000035.1:0-8625 GCA_041641035.1 Candidatus Bipolaricaulota bacterium | reverse complement strand
CGATTATTAAAGACGAGCTCCTAGCGCTCAAGAAGAAGTACAGCGACCCGCGGCGCACTCAGATCGTCGCCGACTTCGACGGCAGCGACACATTAAGCGAAGAGGCGTTCATCCCCGACACGGACTTGTTGATCAGCGTCAGCGTGAAGGGCTATGCCAGCGCCCCTAAAGAAGAAGCCTATAGAAAGCAGCAGCGAGGCGGCAAAGGGATCTTAGTGATGCGCTTGCGCGAGGGCGACACGATGAAGCGCGTCTTCACCTGCCACGCCAAAGACGATCTCCTGATCTTCAGCAAGGCTCATAAAGCGTATAAGCTCAAAGCTTACCAGCTCTTCTCGGAGCGGCGTGACGTCAAGGGTGAGAATCTCAGAAATTTTATTGCCATGGAGCCGGACGAAGAAGTGTGTGCTATGCTCCCGTTGCACACCGACGGCACGGAGAATCGCTATTGCTTGATGGCAACTGCCCAAGGGATCCTCAACCGCAACGAGTACGCGGATTTTTATAACGCGCACACCAGCGGGATCTTGGCGATCAACGCCGAGCCGGGCGATTATATTGTAGACGCCGCAATCTCTAAGGGCACTGGCGAGGTCATCCTAGCGAGCGCTCAAGGGATGACCATTCGTTTCAAGGAAGAGCTTGCGCGGTGCACAGGGCGGCCCAGCAAGGGCGTCATCGGGATGCGGCTCAATGAAGGGGATCGGCTTGTTGGGTTGGTCACGCTTGAGCCTGGCGATCCCGAAGACAAGCTCTTATTAGTGACAGAGAACGGCTACGGCAAGCGCACACCGTTAGAAGAGTTCCCCTCCCAGGGGCGCGGGGGCAAGGGCGTGCTGGGCATCAAAGTTGACGAAAAGACCGGATTAGTAGTCGCTATTGAGAAGGTCAAGGACGACGACGAGATCATGGTCGCGACGCTCAACGGGAAGATCATCCGCATATCGGCAGCAGAGGTGCGCATCGTGGGGCGCTACGCCAAGGGCGTCAAGCTCATAGACTTAGACGAAGGGGATAAAGTTGTCTCGGTGGTGCGCTACGTGCCAGGCAAAAACGATGAAGAGCATCAGGGCTAAAGTATGCGTACTGTCATCGGGCTCGAAGTCCATGCTCAGCTCTTGACTAAGACCAAACTCTTCTGTGGCTGTTCAGCGCATTACTTTGGTGCGCCACCCAATGCCCATACGTGCCCTGTCTGCTTGGGGATGCCCGGCGCGCTTCCCGTGCTCAACGAACGAGCCGTTGAGTATGCGCTCAAAGCTGCTCTTGCTCTGCACTGCGAGATCCCTCAACGCTCGACGTTTGCGCGAAAAAATTATTTCTATCCCGACCTGCCTAAGGGGTATCAGATCTCTCAATTTGACGAGCCCTTAGCCGTGAACGGCTTTCTGGATCTGCCCACGGGCAAGCGCGTCCGGATCCGCCGGCTCCATCTGGAAGAGGACGCCGGCAAGCTCATACACACCGAGGACGGGGGTAGCCTCATAGATTTGAATCGTGCTGGCGTGCCCTTGATCGAGATCGTCAGTGAGCCCGATCTGAACTCTCCTCCCGAGGCACGACTCTATATAGAAGAGCTGCGCAGGATACTACGGTATCTAGGGGTGTGCAGCGGCGACATGGAGGAAGGCTCTCTGCGCTGCGACGCCAACATCTCAGTGAGCCCCGATACGGGCTTAGGCACAAAGGTCGAGATCAAGAATATGAATTCGTTTCGGGCAGTCGAAGAGGCCCTGAGATTTGAAGAACGACGCCAGCAGGAGATCCTTGCGCGCGGCGGCACCCTCATCCGAGAGACGCGCCTATGGAACGAGAAGACGGGCAAGACTGAATCCATGCGCGGCAAAGAAGAATCCGAAGACTATCGCTACTTCCCGGATCCCGATCTCGTCCCCTTGCAGATAGACGACGCCTGGAGACAAAGAGTGTACGAGTCCCTCCCCGAGTTGCCCGCGCAAAAGCGCGCCCGTTGGGCACACGAGTACAAGCTCCCAGAATACGATATCGCCGTGCTGACTGATGAGCTCCCTATTGCTGAATATTTTGAATCCGTCGTGAAGCTCTACCCGCACCCTAAGGACGTGAGCAACTGGATGATGTCAGAGCTTTTGCGCCTACTCAAAGAGAATCAGACACTGGAGATCACCTTAAGGCCAGAGCACTTCGCTCGTGTCTTAGAGATGGTGCGCACCGGACAGATCACTCGCACCGTGGCCAAAGAAGTGATCGAAGAGTCTTTCAAGACAGGCCAAGCCCCAGAGGAGATCGTGCGCAAGAAGGGACTAGCCCAGATCTCCGACGAGGGGGCATTGGCCGAGATCATAGTGAAGATTGTGTCAGAAAACCCCAAAGCTGTTGCAGACTTCAAATCCGGCAAAGAAGTCGTCATAAGTTTCTTACAGGGCCAAGTGATGAAAGCGACTCAGGGGAAGGCCGATCCGAAAAAGACTCGCGAGCTGCTACTGCGCAAGCTCCGCGAGCTGTAGGGGCTGGTGATGACGAACTTGTTGGCCACGACTGATCTCCAGCTGAATGCTGCGCCCCCCCAGCCCGGCGCAGATCACCCTGACTGCTGCATCAAGATCCATCTTTGGCCCACATGTGAAGATATCGATTGCTGCATAGCCGTACTCCGGCCAGGTATGAATAGTCAAATGAGACTCAGCGATGACTACGACGCCACTGACGCCATAGGGACTAAAGCGATGAAAGAGGCTTTGGATGACCGTGGCCTTGGCGGCGTGCGCTGCCGTCAGCAAGAGATTCTCTAACGCTTTGACATCATCGAGGAGACGGGGATCAGCCTCAAAGACCTCCACAATGAGATGGCGCCCCAGGGCCTGTTCCCGCATGGTTCACCTCCTTGGCTTTATGATCGAGTCTTGGTCATAGTAGATCTCCACCTCCTCCCCAAGGGAGCGACACCGCGACGGCTCAAACGCTTCTAGCGTCTCAACCCGAAAGAACGTCGAACGATACCACGGCCGATCAGGAGCTCCAGACAACACTGCTGACTGACGCGAAACGGTCTCCGTCAAATAGGGCCAATTCTCGTAGAACCCAAAATCACGCAGCACATCCGAGATAAACAGATCGTAGTGCCCGACAAGCTTCTGCTGGAAGAGCCGCCATTTTTCAGGAGACGCCTCGATCTTCGTCAGCCCGAAATACCCCGCTTGACCTGCACCCGGCTTCAACGCCGATAGCCCCTGCTCCACAAAGAGCAGAAAGCCCTCAACCGTCTCCAAGGGGTCGGTGACGAAGACGTCAAATCTGCCCACAAACTCCTCAGGCAGAGGCTGACGTAGATCGTGCTGATAAGCGGCCAAGGGCCAGCGTGCACGCTGGGCTTGCTCGTTCAAGAAGTCTACAAGACGCTTGTCTATCTCCAAGACGACGATCCGCATGGGACACCCCGTTAGCGCCAACGCTACGCTGAGCAGATCGTCGTCCCCCAAGAGCACGATCTCTCTTTGCGCAAGATCGCCGCAGTGATCAAGCCAAGCGACGCGCCGGATCACGGATTCTTCGGTCAAGAAACCCTGGTCGAACTCCTGAGTTGCGGGGGGACGATGTTGGGTGATCTGGGCAAATCTTTGCTTGAGTTCTGGGAGGGGAGCAGGGCCGACGGCGCACTGGGAGCACTGTATATACACAGGAGGCGAGAGCGCCACGCCCCAATGCTCCAGGGCCCTCTGCCCGGCAGGGGTGAACTCCAGCGTGCGCCCGTGAACGCGGATATACCCCAACTCATCCAGCGTCTCCAGCAATGCCATGAATTGAGGAAATGGGCGCTCGCATGCGCCTGCAGCCTGCCACATATCTCTCTCGCGATAGAGGGCCTGCAGCATGCGGCGCACGTCATTGGCAGGAAGAGCCGATGACCGTCGCTGCAAGCTCTGCAGTAACTCCTGCATGGCGATCACCTGCAAAAGCAAAATGGACTTGCCTTCCACACAACCACACCATTGCGCAAAGACGCTCTCTTTGCGCCCTAGCACGGGGCTTCAGACAAGCCCAACTGCTTTTATTATAGTGTCAGGGCACGCCCTTGGCAAATCGCAGGGGGTCACCGTCGGCGCTCGTTCAATCTGTACGCAGCAATCCCAAATGCGACAGCGACATTGAGAGACTCTTTCTTCCCGTGCATCGGGAGCGTGATGATCGCGTCGGCACGCCGTAAGAGCGCTTCAGAGAGCCCGGTCACTTCATTGCCCAGCACCAGTGCCATGGGAAACTTGGGGATAAACTCGCGATAATCTATGGTCGCAAGCTCGACGTTGTTCTCCAAAGCAACGATCTGAACGCCCTGGGCTTTCAAGCGCTCAAGCAGCCTCCACGTCTGAGCGACGTGCTCCCACGGCACGGTCTTTTCGGCCCCCAACGCGACTTTTTCGATTTCATAGCGCGGCGGCGTGGGCGTGTAGCCGCACAGATAGATCCTTGTAATCCCCGCAGCATCAGCAGTTCTGAAGATAGCCCCAACATTGAAGGTGCTGCGAATGTTATCACAGACGACGTAAAATTCTTCGGTGAACATCCAAAGCCTTCCGTGATGCAATTTTACACAAAGTCTTCCTGTCAGTATACTGAAGTGCACATGATCGAGCTTGATGGACATTCTTTAACTATCGAAGCTGCAAAGAAGATTGTCTTTGGGAACGAGAAGGTCTCCCTTGCGCCAGGTGCTCTTGAGCGCGTGCGTGCCGCGCGCGCTGTGGTCGACAAGATCGTTTCAGAACATCAAAGAGTCTACGGGATTAACACGGGCTTTGGCAAGCTCAGCACCGAGGTGATCCCTCATGAGAAGCTCTCACTGCTTCAAGAGAACTTGTTGAAAAGTCATGCCGTTGGCGTCGGAGATCCCCTTCCTGACGACGTTGCCCGCGCTGCCGTGCTCTTCCGTTTGAATTCGCTTCTGCAGGGGCGCTCCGGTGTGCGCCTCGAGATTGTCGAATATCTGAGAGAATTTCTCAATCACACCGTGGTGCCCCTCATCCCGGCGAAAGGCTCTGTAGGCTCCAGCGGAGACCTCGCCCCCTTGGCCCATCTGGCGCTTCTGCTCATCGGTGAAGGCCAAGCCAAACTCGGCGAAAAGATGCTCTCTGGAAGGGCGCTGCTGTGCGAACTTGGGCTGGAGCCGCTGCGCTTGGCCCCAAAAGAAGGCCTAGCCCTCATCAACGGGACGCAAGTGACGCTGGCGTTAGGGTTTGTGGCGCTGGTGCGCGCTCAAAGCCTTCTGGCTCAAGCCGAAGCGATCAGTGCGCTGGCCGTGGAAGCACTGCGCGGGCATACGGCAGCCTTCGATGAGCGTCTGCATCAAGCCCGCCCGCACCCCGGACAGATCCGTGTCGCTCAAGCCCTCAGATCATGGCTTGCCGGCAGTCAACTCGCCGATAGCAGAACCGACGATGTCCAAGATAACTACACGCTCCGATGCATCCCCCAAGTGCTCGGCGCCTCTTTGGATATATTCGATTACGTCGCGGAGAAATTCCAGATCGAGATGAACTCTGCAACCGATAACCCTTTGGTCTTTGCTGAATCGGGCGAGGTGTTGTCTGGAGGGAATTTTCACGGACAGATTTTGGCGTTTTGCTGCGAGCTGCTGGGTCAAGCTGTCGCCGAGATCGGGAATTTCTCAGAGCGCCGCATCGCGCTCTTGCTTGAGGCCTCTGATCTCCCAAAGTTCTTAGTCCCAGACGGCGGGCTCAATTCAGGCTTGATGGTACCCCAGTATACAGCTGCCGCTCTCGTTGCCGAAAACCGGGTGCTGGCGCACCCGGCAAGCGTCGATTCCATCCCGACCTCCGGAGGCAAAGAAGATCACAACAGCATGGCGACGACATCGGCGTACAAAGCCCTGCAGATCGTCAAGAACGTCGAAGTCATCGTGGCTATAGAACTGCTGACTGTGCGCCAGGCCCTCAGCTTCCGCGATGCTGCTCGCATGGCTCCACGTACCCGCACCCTCTATGAGCGTCTTTCTCAACAGATCCCCCCGTTGGAAAAAGATCGTCTCCTGCAGTATGATATTCACCGAGCGATCGCGATAATTCGGGAGGGAAGCTGGCTGAATGGGGTTTAAGTCAGGGTTTGTCGGGGTCTTGGGCCAAGCGAACGTCGGCAAGTCCACTTTTATCAATGCCCTGCTGGGCAAAAAGCTCTTAATCGTTTCGGAGAAGCGCCAGTCCACGCGACACCGAATCCAATGTGTGCTCACTCTGCCTGGCGCGCAGATTATCTTCGTGGACACGCCAGGGCTGCACCAGCCCGTAGATAAACTGAGCAAATATCTCATCAAGCAAGCGTATGCTGCGCTCTCTGGCTTAGACGTCTTAGTCTACATGATCGAGCCGTGGGGCAAGGTCCACGAGTACGACGAGAAAGTCTTCGATCACCTAAAGAACTTTACAAATCCCATCGTGCTCTTGATCAACAAGATAGATCTCGCCTCCAAAGACCAGCTGGAAGAGACGAAGACGGCGTATCAGCAGACTGGGCTCTTCCGCGAGATCATCCCCATCTCGTGCACGCAGGGGGTCAACTTGGGGATGGCAGCAAACACCATCGCCGAACTCTTGCCCGAAGGCCCCAAATATTTCGTGGACGAAGTTCAGACCGATCGCCCCACGGAGTTCGTCATCGCCGAGTTCATCCGAGAAAAGATTTATCAGCTCACGCATAAAGAGATCCCCTACTCGACTGGAGTCGAGGTCGTCCACATGAAAGAGCGCGAGGACGGGAAAATCGTTGATATCATTGCGAATATCTACGTTGCGCGTGAATCGCAAAAGCCCATCATTATCGGCAACGGTGGCCGGATGATCAAAGAGATCGGACGCCTCGCTCGACAAGATATTGAAACTTTTTTGGGCAAGCACGTCTATCTAGACTTACAAGTGAAAGTTCGCCCCGGCTGGAACGAAGACGAGGCTCAAATCGCCAAGATGCTGGGGCGCGAGGGGTAACTCTATGACCAAGTCCGGGGCTCTGGCAGAGCTCTATCGCGATCTCATCGCTATCGGCACGCAAATCCTTCAAAGCTCTGACACGAAAGAGATCTTACAGAATATCGCGCACGCCTTCGCAAAGTATTCGCGCTTTGAGAGGATCGGCGTCTCGCTCTATGCTGCACCTACTACACCAGATCACGGAGATCCACCGGTCATTGCGGAGTACATCACGGTGGGGCTTTCGCCAGAGCAAGAGCAGCTCCTGCGCCAGCGCAGCGCCGCTGGGAAAATTCCCTCCGACAAGCAGATTCTCGAAGCGGGCCAGCCCATCGGCCCCGCCCTCTATGTCTCATCAGAGCGCTTGCCCCAATTACAGCACTACGCTGTCGCCCAAGCGAACGCGAGCGCCGAGTGGGGACCGTATGATATGCTCTACTGGCTCCTGCGCTCTAGAGAACAGATCTTTGGGCGCATTGCCCTCTCTCAGCCACGCGACGGGCGTCTGCCCACGCCGGCTGAGTTGGAGCCGCTGGCTCTCTTAGTCAATATGGCCACCCTCGCTCTCACCAATAACCACCAAATACGTACCCTCCATGAGCAGCAGAAAAAGCTTAAGGAGCAAGCACGCCATGACCCCCTCACCGGCGTCTACAACCGTCGCGCCCTAGACGAAGCGCTCACTCAGCTTATAGCCGCGCACAAGCCGTTCACGCTGGTCTTCATCGATATAGATAACTTCTTCGAGGTGAACGATCGGTTTGGTCATCTCGTTGGCGATCGAGTGATCCAAGAGTTGGCGCAATTTTTGAGACAGATCATCCGCAAGACAGACAATCTCTTTCGGTACGGCGGGGATGAGTTTATCATCCTCATGCCCCAGACGACTGCTGACAAAGCCGAGCAAGTGCTGGCTCGGCTCCAACAGGAATTACAGAACCTCAGCGAGCGATGGGCCGGCGATCTATCTGGCCTGCGGCTTTCGATCAGCACTGGGGTGTCGTCGTGGTCTCCGCAGAACCCACGCCCCCTCGAAGCGATCTTTGAAGAAGCTGATCAATTTATGTATCGTCGAAAGCGCGCCAAGTCCAGACAACGTCTATGATCACCATCCGTCCGCTGCAGACGCTCGACGAGCTGCACGCCTTCGAACGGCTCCAGCAAGAGATCTGGGGCTTTGAGGACATCAGCGTCGTGCCCCATCATCTGGTATTGACTACGATCAAGAACGGCGGGGTGCTGCTGGGAGCGTTTGAGGAGGACAAGATGATCGGCTTTGTGTACGGCTTTCCCGGCATCGAAAATAGGAGACTGAAGCACTGCTCGCTCATGTGCGCCGTGCTCCCGCAGAAACGCTTCCAGGGGGTTGGCTATCAGCTCAAGCTCAAGCAACGCGAGGCCGTCCTCGCTCAAGGGATTGAGCTGATCACCTGGACGTTCGATCCGTTGGTTAGCCCCAACGCCCATTTTAATCTGCACAAGCTCGGCGTCATCTCCAACACCTATGAACGCAATCTCTACGGCGATATGCGCGATCGGCTCAACGCTGGGCTGGAGACAGATCGCTTGACTGTCGAGTGGTGGATCGCCAGCCCGCGTGTGCAGAAGAGACTCCAGCAAGAGCCGCACGCCCCCGCAGGGGATCTTCCCGTCGTCAACCAGACTGAGGAGC
>JBEPZC010000034.1:0-8981 GCA_041641035.1 Candidatus Bipolaricaulota bacterium | reverse complement strand
GGGATGGTGCAGTTCAAGAAGCTCTTTTTAGGGCTGGAGAGGCGTCCCTACACCTGCGCGGCCACAGCACAGAAATGCATGCGCGTCTCAGGGAAACATAATGATTTAGACAACGTCGGGCCGTCGCCTCGACATCACACTTTCTTTGAAATGTTGGGGAACTTCAGCTTTGGCGACTACTTCAAGCGCGAGGCGATCTCCTACGCTTGGGAGCTGCTCACGGAAGTCTACGGGTTAGAGAAAGATCGCTTTCACTTCACGATCTACAAGGACGACGAAGAGTCTTTTCAACTCTGGCAGGAGATCGCCAAAGCTCCTAAAGAGCGCATTCATAGGATGGGGGAGAAGACGAATTTCTGGATGATGGGCGACACCGGCCCCTGCGGCCCAAACACCGAGCTGATCTGGGATCGCGGCATAGAGTTCTGTGACTGCAAGCGCCCCGATTGCTCACCAGCGCTTGACAACGATTGCAACAGATGGTTTGAGGTCTGGAATCTCGTCTTTATGCAGTTCAACCGAGAGGCCGACGGTACAACCGTCCCTCTCCCTAAACCCGGCGTGGACACGGGCATGGGGTTAGAGAGAATCGTTGCAGTTTTGCAGAACGCCCCAAGCAACTACGATACAGATCTCTTCCAGCCGATCTTCGATGGGGTGCGCCAGCTGACCGGCCATACCGTAGCTCAGATGCGCGAGCAGTTTGTACCCTATCGGGTGATCGCTGATCACGGGCGCGCCATGACGTTCCTTATCGCCGACGGGGTGCTGCCCAGCAACGAGAAGCAGGGCTATGTGCTGAGAATGATCATGCGGCGGGCGATTCGCTTTGGCAAGAAGCTTGGCCTGCCGACGCCGTTTTTGCCCGAGGTCGCACAGCTGGTCATCGAGACGATGGGCAGTTACTACTCGGAGCTCAAAGACCAAAAAGATCTGATTCTCAAGGCTGTCACGCTCGAGGAGGAGCGCTTCGAGCGCACCCTCGATCAGGGGTTGGAGCGAGCTGAAAAGATCATCACAGAGCTCAAGCGCAAGGGCGAACGGCTCATCCCCGGTCCAGAGGCGTTCTTCTTGCATGACACCTATGGATTCCCTGTAGAGATGCTCGAAGACATCGCCCGTGAACACAAGATGCATGTAGATCGGGAGGGCTTTGAGCGCGAGATGAACAAGCAGCGCGAACGATCACGGAGCGCTGAGCCACGCGCCCTTGAGAAGGCGGCTTCAGCGCGATATGCACTCCCACCGACGCACTTTGTAGGCTACCATACGGTAGAGCACCAATCAGAGCTTCTGTTTGTCGAAGAGCAGCTCTGTGCGTTTGCTGAGACCCCCTTCTATGCTGAAGCCGGTGGACAAGTAGCCGATACCGGCTGGATCGAGAACCTCTCACGGTTAGGGAGGGCGGAAGTCGTAGACGTTCAGAGGGACGAGCACGGGGTATATCTTCATAGGATACGCATCATCGAGGGGGAGTTTCACGCCGGAGATCACTGTGTGTTAAGAGTCGACGCTGAGCGCCGCGCCCGAACTATGAGAAATCACACGGCGACGCACATCTTGCACGCATCGCTGAGGAGGGTCTTGGGCTATTCTCAAGGGATTCAAGCGGGCTCGCTCGTTGCCCCTGATGAGCTCCGCTTTGATTTCAAGCACCTGGCGCCGTTGACCCCAGAGGAGATCGCAAAGATCGAAGAGCTTGCCAACCGCGCTATCCTTGCTGACCTGCCCGTGACTATCGCTGAAGAACCCCTCGAGACGGCGAAAGCTCGCGGGGCCATGGCGCTCTTTACGGAAGACTACGCGGGCAAAGAGAAGGTGCGTGTTGTAACTATCGCGCCCCTGCCCAGCGAGGAAAAACCCCTGAGCGTTGAGCTGTGCGGCGGCACGCACGTCCAAAGAACAGGCCAGATCGGGCTGTTCAAAATTATCAGTGAGCAGGGTATCGCCGCGGGGATCAGGCGGGTGCACGTTGCCGTGGGGGAAAATCTCTTAGAATATCTCAAGGAGCGCGAGGGAAGAGAGCAGCAGCTCGCCCAGATGCTCAGGACGTCTCCAGCAGAGCTTATCACGAAGCTGGAAGCCCTGCTCGCAGAGCGCGAAGCGCTCCGCCGTGAGCGTGATGCTCTCAAGCACCAGATGCTTCTCTTTGAGAAGGAGAAGCTCTTACAGCAGCGTCATCACGTCAAGGGAGCGACGTTGGTCTGTGCACGGCTTGATCTCCCTGGAGAAGATTTAAAGACACTCTCTGATCTCATCGAGGCGGAGATCGCCCCCGGCGTGACGCTTCTGGGTGGGGTCTTCAACGGCAGGGCGACACTAGTGTGTAAGGTGAGCGAGGCATTGACGAAGAAGCTGGACGCAGGGCAGCTTATAAAGACCCTCGCCCCCTTCATCGGCGGTGGCGGCGGCGGGAATGCCCGCTTTGCTCAAGGCGGCGGCTCCGCCCCCCAAGGCCTCGATGAAGCCCTCCACCACGGCGAAGAGCAGATTCGCGCCAAGCTCTAGGGGTCACTCGTCGTCCCAGTCATCGTCCTCGTCATCGTCCCAATCATCCTCGTCGTCCCAGTCGTCTTCATCGTCGTCATCATCGTCCCAGGGTTTCTTCTTCAGCTCAAGCTCGTCATCCCAGAGGGGAGTCATCACTGATCACTCCTTCGTTATAGGGTGCCTGAGTTTAGAAAACTTGGGGAAAAAATTCAAGTCATGGCAGGTGTCGCGAGCAATCTAGCGATTGAGTACGATGAAGCGCCCTTTCATGGTGGTGGGGTTGAGGGGGTCGTAGTAGGTGAACTCACCGGCCCGCTGGGCGACAAACTCCACGGTTGTCGATTGGTTAGGGCGCAGATATTGAGAGAGGCGCACATCGTAATTGCTGATCTTGAAGTCATGGAGGATGAGTTGACTCTCTTTGTTCTTGAGAGTGATCTTGACGCGGTCTCCGACTTGTACGACGATATCTGGGTTTTCCGCCCCCGCGATAGCCAGCGGGCTCTCCCCAACGAAGCGCAAGTCTTTCATCACCAAGACGAACTCCCGCGCTGCTCCTGCCGGGAGAGGCTCAGTAGGGTTGCACCCTGCAACGCTTCCCACAATAACGAGACTGAAGACCAACGCTTTCACTGCCGATTTCATCTATAGAACCTCCTCTATTATTTCACACAAGCAGCATAGCATACTTCGTCATAAAAGGCAAATGACGATCACGGTTGCACCGGTTCGGTACTTTTACGTATAATGACCGACATCTCAGCCGCACATTCAGCGCGAGGACCAAGGGAGGTTGACTTTATACACTATGGATTTTGTGTATATATCGATGATCGTCGCTGTGCTCACGCTGGGCTATGTGGGGTACTTGATCGTTCGTCTGAGGGGCTTTGACGAGGGCGAAGAGAGAATACGACAGCTCTCGTCGTATGTGCGTGAGGGCGCGGAAGCCTTCCTGAGACGCCAGTATCTCGTCGTGGCTATCTTTCTTATCGCTCTCTTCGTAGTCTTAGGGCTGATGGCCTTAGGCGGGCTGCTCAGCCCGTGGGCTCCGTGGGCGTTCCTCATAGCGGGAGCTTTCTCCGGCCTAGCGGGGTACTTGGGCATGAAGGTCGCCACGGCGAGCAACGGGCGCACGACGACTGCAGCCAAACAAAGCCTCAATAGGGCCTTGCGCGTCGCCTTCGAAGCGGGAAGCGTCATGGGCTTTTCTGTCGTTGGCTTGGGGTTGCTCTATATCACGGTTTGGTTCATCATCCTCGCTACTGCTGGGGTAGAACCGGTGGAGATCGCGCAGGTGCTTTTGACATCAGCGATGGGGGCGAGTTCGGTGGCACTCTTTGCGCGTGTGGGAGGGGGCATCTTCACCAAGTCTGCTGACGTGGGGGCCGATCTCTCTGGCAAGGTCGAGGCTGGCATTCCCGAAGACGATCCGCGCAACCCCGCGGTGGTCGCCGATCAAGTCGGCGATAACGTCGGCGATGTCGCCGGCATGGGCGCCGATCTGTATGAGTCGTACGTCGGGGCGATCATTGCTGCCGTTGCCTTGGGCATTTCAGTCTTTCTCAATACGCCGCTCATCATGCAGAGCATTGCCTATCCCATGCTCATCGCAGCTATAGGGATTATCTGCTCTGTTTTTGGGAGTTTCTTAGTGCAGGCGCGCGAGGAGGCCTCCCAGAGGGAATTGCTCACAGCCTTGCGCCGTGGCGTCTACACCAGCGCTGTGCTCATCGCTATCCTTGCGTTTATCATCACTATTGTGCTCTTTGGCTCCCTGAGCTACTGGGGACTCTATGTCGCCCTGCTCTTGGGGCTGGCAGCAGGGATTGTCATCGGGTTTTCTGCTGAATATTACACATCTTCTCAGTATAAGCCGACCCAACAGATCTCAGCGACGGCGCAGACCAGCCCAGCCACGGTCATTATCAGCGGGCTCGCCACAGGCATGCGCTCGACCGCTGTTCCCGTTATAGCTGTGGGATTGGCTATTATTGCGGGGTATTGGGCAGCTTCCACAGCGAGCCATGCCCTGGGGCTCGATCCGATGAAGATGGGGCTCTACGGGATCGGCATGGCTGCTGTAGGAATGCTTTCAACGCTGGGGATCACTCTCGCTAGCGATGCCTATGGTCCGGTGGCGGACAACGCCGGGGGCATCGCCGAGATGTCCCACCAGAAGCCGGAGGTGCGCAAGCGCACTGACGCCCTTGACGCCTTGGGGAACACCAACGCTGCGGTGGGCAAGGGCTTTGCTATTGGGTCGGCTGCTCTCACTGCTATGGCGCTCATCAGCAACTATCGAGACCAGATCGCTCTCCAGCTGAACAGCTTGGGGGGCAAGGCGAGTGCTCTTCTGAGTGGGCGCCAGCTCGATCTCTCTCAATTGGGGACTGCCTTCTCGCTCTCGGACCCTTATGTGCTGCTGGGGCTTTTCGTCGGTGCCATGTTGCCCTTTCTCTTCTGCGCCTTCACGATGAGCTCGGTTGGTCGAGCAGCCGAAGCGATCGTCGAGGAGGTCCGGCGACAGTTTCGGGAGATCCCAGGGTTGCTCGAGGGCAAAGCGAAAGCCGACTATTCCCAAGCCGTGCAGATCGCTACCAAGACCGCTCATCGCGAGATGATCTTGCCGGCCTTGCTCGCTATTCTATCCCCGTTACTCGTAGGGGTACTGTTTGGGGTCTCCGCGGTGATGGGCCTGTTGGTGGGGGCGCTAGCGTCAGGATTTATCTTAGCGTTGATGATGGCCAACGCTGGCGGCGCCTGGGACAACGCGAAAAAATACATCGAAGAGGGGCATTATGGTGGCAAGGGCTCGCTGCCGCATAAAGCGGCCGTCGTGGGCGATACGGTGGGCGACCCCTTCAAAGATACGTCAGGACCATCATTGAATATTCTCATTAAGTTGATGTCAATGGTGGCGCTGGTCTTTGTCGGCTTCGTCATCCGAGTGACGCTCTTCTAGATTGTACTTGCGCATACGCTCCATCATAAGTTATAGTAGTGGGGGGATATTTCTCCCCACTAAGCATGGAGCACTATTATCTCGAGCGAGATGGCCAGGTCTTCTTGATATCTGATGGGGGGCGTCTTCGCTTCCCCACTTCTCCTTCTGAGATACCGTGCGCATTTGACATCGTGCATACGATGCAGCTCCAGGGTGAGCGTGTGCACTACTGTAAGCCCCACTTGCAGACGCACCCTGAGGACTGGTGGCACAAGGAGCGGATCCCCGCTCTGGATGAGGCTTTGCCTATCGTGCGGTTAGCGGTCAGCACAAGCCTGCCGCGCCTGACAGCAAAGACGATAATACTCAAAGAGGGGAAGCTCTTGATGGTCAAGCCCAAGCGCGGCTACAACGTTGGGCAGTGGGTGCTGCCTGGGGGATTCGTGAGTTACGGCGAGACCCCTGAAGAGGCTGCCGTGCGTGAGACCACAGAGGAAACAGGCGTCCCATGTCGGATCGTGAGGCTCCTTGGGACAGAATCACGCCTTGGGAAGACGACCAACTATCATTGGCACACCTTCTTCTACCAAGCTCAGCTCGAACACGAGCAGTTTCAGCCCGCCCCCGATGAGATCGAGTCTGTCGCTTGGATCCCCATAGAAGAAGCCCTCTCGTTTGTAAGCTTCTACAGAGGCCTCAGAGAGAAGTTACAAGCAGCCATGCGCTAAAAAGCTTTATCAATTCTAGCTTTTCCCCAGGAGCAGGGGGGACTTGACAGGCTGGTAGAAAAAGTGTATAATGCGACTACGGGTAGAATAACACAATGATGAGAATTCTACCCTGGACAAAAGTAACCCTGGTGAAGGATTATGATGAACAAGGACCCAGAGGCCTACAAGACAATAAAAGTTCCGACATGGGTGTATATTAACGCCAAGGAGGCCGAGTTGGCCCTCATGCGCAAAGGGGTAGGGCGGCTTCCGAATTCAGTCTTGCGGCCGACCAAATGTCCCATCTGTAAAGCTGAGCTGAACATGCGCAAGATCGATGACTCCAGCGAGAAGACTTATCTCTACTGTCCCAATTGTGGCTACACGCAGCCCAAGTTTGAGGGGAGCATGGAGGGGATCGCGCTGGGGACAGCGATCGGCATGGGATTGGTCCATCTGCTCAACACACTCTTTGGAAATGGCCTTCAATCACAACCAGAAGCGGGGACCGGGTAGTCTTTCTTAGGGTGGTGAGAGGAATGGGGGACTTTCGTACTGAGAAGGACTGACCCGGTCCCCCTTCTTCTGGTGTAGCACAATATTATATCACATGCCATGGCCATTTCCAAATTAGCCCAGCAGATTTTTCAAATAATTCATAGAAATTTTGAGCGTCTACGGACTTGACAAGGTCGTGTGTATGAGCCGTTGAGCGGCATCGAGGGCCTGCTCACGGGTCGTGATTCTGCCCGCGAAGATCTGCTCGTAGACGGCCTCTAAGATCTCTCTGATGCGTGGGCCTGGGGACAGCCCCATCTGAATGAGATCATGCCCATCGAGCAGCTTGCGAGCGCGCTCGCGCTCGTCTAGCTCTTTGAGGCGCAGTATCAGGTGTGGCATCTCTTGCACGACGGGCAGCCACCCAGACGATTTATGGGCGCTCGCTTCACAATCACAGATCATGAGCTCGAGTAGTCTTGCAAAATACGGGAAGCGCTCGGCAGGGCGCTCAAAGGGTACATCGGTCTTCTCATGCGTCTTGACGAGAGTAGCGCGTCGGCCTGGGGACATCTGCGGGAATTTCCCAATGCGTAGATGCTCCCGAACCAAGAATTTTATGAGCCTTATCTCATCGGTGCTGAAGCGGAGCCGACGACAGATCTTTTCAGCCATTTGTTCCCCGATCATCTCATGTCCGCCTGCGTGTTCCCCTTTATTTCTCTCTAGCGCTAGAGGCTTGCCCACATCATGAAGGAGTATAGCGAACTTCACCAAGGGGTCGCGCACTATTTTGTCGGCACACTGGAGAGCCAAGAGCGTGTGCGTATAGACATCGCCTTCAGGATGATACTTTTCAGGCTGGGGGACGCCTTTGCACTGAACGAGTTCGGGCAAGATCAGCTCTAAGATCCCGTGCTCGTCTAAGAGCTCAATCCCTCGTGTCGCCTGGGGGGTCTGCAGAATTCGCAAGAGTTCATCACGAATGCGCTCGGCTGAGATCTTTGTTATCCCCTCGCGGTGGCGGCGCATCGCTGCGCTGACTTCGGGGAGGATCTGTCCGTCGAGGGCACAGGCCAATCGGACAGCTCTCAAAATTCTTAGAAAGTCTTCGGAGAAGCGCTGGTCAGGGTCGCCAATCGTGCGGATGATCCTAGCGCGAAGGTCTTCGATGCCGTTGACAAGATCAATGACTGAGCCGTCGAGCGTCGCAGCCAAACCGTTCACCGTGAGGTCGCGCCGCTTGAGATCTTCTTCGAGGGAGCGCCTCAGTTCGACTCTTCCCGGCCAGCGTCCATCGTACTCACCTTCGGCACGAAACGTCGCCACTTCATAGGGGAGGCCCTCAGGGGAGACGATGACCAAGACGCCGAAGGCCTCGCCGACTTCAAGGATCTTATATTCTTTGAAGATCGCTTTGATCTCGTCTGGGTGGGCAGCCGTCGCGATATCGACCTCGTCGGGGATGAATTCATAGTCGGGATCGAACTGCGCGCGCAGGGCGTCGCGCACGACCCCACCGACCATGACGGCTTCAAAACCCGCTGCACTCAGTTTCTCTAAGATCGTGCGGGCGAAGGGGTGGACGCGGAAGATCTCGTCAGTCTTGATAGAAGTCATGGGCGCTGAATGAGGATTGTCTCGCCGATGCGGGCACGCAGGCGTTGAGCAGCGCTGCCCAAGTTCATAGCGATCTCCACTTGGCCATGGCTTCCCGCGGTGACGACCAGCTCATTGGGTTCGGCTTCACCATAGGTGTACGTGCACAGAGCTTTGACGCTCTTGCGCGAGACCTCGATGACCACCGATGTGCCCGGAGGGGCCACTTTGTGCAACAGCTCGCCAGGGATATTGGTGATGACGTTGCCAAACGAGTCCACATAGATGATTTCGCCCTCTAAGATATGGCCGCGTTGGATGCCCTCGCCAAACGAGAGCTTGATATAGCTTTTAGCAGGGGAGCCCAATTCGGTGATGGGAAGGCCGTTGGCCAAGTGTGCTGCGACCGGCGCGAAGATATCGCGTCCGTGGAAGGTCTGCGAGACTGGCTTTTGAAAGTACTTTTCGTTCTCGATGGTGTAGATTGTGGGCTCGCCCAGGCGAGCTGCAGCGGGGATGAGCAGGCCGTTATCGGGGCCGACGAAGAACTGCTTGCCCGACTCAATAGCTAGAGCGGGACGTGCCGTGCCCACGCCAGGGTCGATGACAGCGCAATGCACAGTCTTTTCTGGAAAGTACGGGGCGGTCATCCAGAGCAAAAACGCTCCAGTCCGAATGTGGTGTCGCTCGACGTCGTGGCTGATATCTACTATCTGGGCTGTGGGACAAATCGAAAG
>JBEPZC010000033.1:0-9060 GCA_041641035.1 Candidatus Bipolaricaulota bacterium | reverse complement strand
GAACTGTGAGGGAGGTGCTTTTTCACAGCTATGAAAGCTCTCAAACGCCGCACGTTCTTAAAGGGGATGGGTCTTGCAGTAGGTACAGTGACGTTGAGCGGTCTTCTGCGTGGGCCGATCTTCGCGCAGCCGCCCCCAGTAGTGACGATTGGGACACTGTTGGACTCGACCGGCCCGTTGGCCGAGTTCGGCCCGGCAGAGCGCAAGGGCGCTGATCTGGCCGCGAAGCACTTGAACGAAGCCGCACAAGCCGTGTTCGGTGGCCCCATCGTCAAGCTCGTCCACGAGGACCCTGGCTTCCCCAACTTCCAACAAGTGGTGGATCGTGCTAAGAAGCTCGTCACCGTAGACAAAGCCGTGGGACTGGTCGGGGGCCTAGCCAGCAGCGCGTCGCTCGCGATTGCCCGTGAAGTTTCTAAGCCCTTCAAAGTCCCCCAGATCTCCCCGGCTTCGACCTCGCCCCTGCTGACGGTTGAGCCAGATGATGATTATCTCTTCCGCTCGACGGCTTCCGATGCGCTGCAAGGCGTTGTCCTGGCCATGCTGGCCGCCGGGGAGATCAAAGAAGCGCCAGTGAAGTACAAGACAGCTGTGACGCTCTATGTGAACAACGCCTACGGGCAGGGGCTGAGCAACCGCTTTGCCAAGTCGTTTGAGAAGCGCGGCGGCAAGGTGCTTGCCCAAGTCCCCCATGCTGAGGAGGTCCAGCCCAGCTACGCTGCCGAGCTGCGTCAGGCGCTGGAGGGCAAGCCCGATGTGCTGGTGGCCATCAGTTACCCTGGCCATGCCAACGTCTATCTGAAAGAGGCCGTCGAGGTCTTCAAGTACAAGAGCTTCCTGTTTGTGGACGGCACCAAGTCCGCAGACATGATCAAGGCGCTCGGCTTCGACATCTTAAATGGCTTCTACGGGACGGTCGCGGCAGCCGATCCGGAGAACCCCAATGCCAAGAAGTTCGAGGAGGAGTTCAAGAAGGTCTACGGGGACATCCCGCCGATCCCCTATATCGATACGACTTATGATGCTGTGGCGGCACTCGGTTTGGCTGTAGCCAAGGCCATAGCCGAGGGTGTCAAAGAGATTACGGGCACGGTGGTGCGGGATAACCTCCGCCCCGTGAGCAATCCGCCGGGCACAGCTGTCGGAGTTGCAGGATTTTTGGCAGCCCTCAATGCGCTCAAAGGCAAGCAAGATATCAACTACGAGGGCGCGGGCAGCGCGATGGACTTCGATGCCGCCGGCGACGTGGTCTCCCCCATCGAGATCTGGCAGTACAACAAAGACGCCGAAGGCGGCATCAAGACGATCACGCTGGTCAAGAACATCCCTGCGGAGTAGACCCGTAGGGTGGGAAAGAGTGGAGTTGGCGAGCGGGGGCCGCTACGGCTCCCGCTCGTGGTTTTAGTGCTGCCCCTTCTCTTCAGGCAAGATCCCCTGAGGCCGGAAGAGCAAGATCGCCAAGAGCAAGACCCCAACGAACAGATACCGCACATAGAAGACCTGGGTCTTAAACTGAAATGGCACCACCGCGTCACTCAAGAACGTCGTGCCCATCCAGATAGCCCAGATGGCAAACGCTCCAAAGACCGCGCCCTTGTGATTGCCCGAGCCCCCCGCCATCAGCATCACCCAGACCATAAACGTATAGCTCATGGGATGGAAGAGCCCGAAATCAATAGTGCTCACCGATGCGGTGAAGAGCGCACCCCCAATCCCCATCACGCACGCCCCCACAATGAACGCCTGAAGCTTAAACGCAAAGACGTTCTTGCCAAACGCACTGGCTGCCGCCTCATCCTCGCGGATCGCGCGCAACACGCGCCCCCACGGCGACCATGTCACCCGTTGGAGCAGCCAGAAGAGCACCATCAGCGACAGGGTAAGCAGCACGAGCAAGATCACGTCGTAATCCCGTGAATCCAAGGGGGCAACCAGCTCCCTCACAAAGCCGGGCAGCCATGCGCATGGGGGGTCTTCAACAAGACAGAAGAGCGGCTTGGGAATCCCCGATAACGGCTGCGGCCCATTGGCCAGCCACCGCTCATTCTGAAAGACGAGCCGCAGCGATTCGGCAATCCCAATCGTCGCAATAGCAAGATAGTCCTCCCTCAAACGCAGCGTCAGCAGCCCAATGAGCAGCGCGATCACCCCGCAGACAGCCGCTGCCCCTAACACCCCCACAGGAAACGGCAGATTCAGTCCAAACAGCTGCTTGATATACTCAGCTGCTAACCCCGTGGGCATCTCTTTCGTGATCAGAGCCGAAGTAAATGCCCCAACGGCAAAGAACGCGGCAACCCCAATATTAAATAGCCCTGTCAGCCCCCACTGGACGTTCAGCCCCAGCGTCAAGACGGCATACAAAGATGCTGTAATCACCGGGGCCAGCAGATACGTCACCCACTCCCTAGGAGCCAAGATCGTCGCCACCCCTACGAGCACCGCTCCCACAAGGGCTATCCCCAGGCGCTTTCTCCCACCACCAAAGAAGCTGCAGAGCCATCCCCCCAGCACCGCAAACGTGAGCGCCACCAAGATGCGCGCCATTACGATCTCCCTCCGAAGATCCCCTGCGGCCGCACTAAAAGCACTACAATTAAGACGAGAAAAGCCACCGCAGGCTGATAGGCCGGATTGAGCCATGCCGTCGAGATGCGCTGCACAATCCCGATCACCAGACCCCCAACCAGAGCCCCGTAGGGATTCCCCACCGTCCCTAAGATCGTGGCAGCAAAGAGCGGCAGCAGAAACCCCCAGCCCATCTCCGGGTAGAGCAGAGCGTTGACCCCGTACATGATCCCCGCAACGGCTGCTAACGCCGCGCCAATCCCCCACGTCCACACCCGCACTTGCTCGGTGTTGATCCCCGTCACGCGAGCGAGATCGGGGTTGTCCGCCGTGGCGCGCATCGCCTTACCCAGCTTGGTCTTCTGCAGAAAGAAATAGACAAGCGCTACCAACCCCATCGCCAGCACGACGATTATCAGCTCATCGGGTCGGATGCGCACGTCAAAGGGGAGCTGCCATGCCGGACGATACAGCCCCGGGAAGTAATTGATCTTATCCGGCCCCCAGAAGATATAGATGAGATTGCGCACGATGAACGCCGCGCCCAGCGAAGCCATAGCTAAGATGACCGGGCTGGCGCGGCGCGCCCGAAGCGGACGATAAAACATCTGGTCGAGCGCGATCGCGATGAGCGCCGTCACCCCAGCAGAGATGGGCATGGCCAAGATCAAAGGCCAGCCAAAGCTCGTCCCCCCAAATCGCTCCTGCGGCACCCCCAGCAGAGGAAAGACCACCTGGATGAGAAAGAGCGCGATATACGCGCCCACGCTCATCAGATCCCCATGAGCGAAGTTGGCAAACCGCAAGATCCCATAGATCAGCGTCAGCCCAATGGCGCCCAGCGCGATAATGCTCCCGTAGACAATCCCGTAGACGGTCAGCTCCAGCACTTTTTATCCTCCCAAATACAGTCGCCCGATCTCTTCGTTCTGCAAGAGTGCCGGCCCGCTGCCCTCAAACCGATTCTCCCCCCCTGCCAACACATAGCCCCAATCGGAAAACTTCAGCGCCTCGCGCGCGTTCTGCTCCACCATCACGATCGCTACCCCAGACTTGTTGATCTCTCGAATGCGCTCGAAGATCAACTCGACCATCTTAGGGGCCAAGCCGGCGCTTGGCTCGTCTAATAATAACACTTTGGGATCGAGCATCAGCGCTCGCCCAATCGCCACCATCTGGCGCTGCCCCCCAGAAAGCGCCCCGACCCTTACGTGTCGCCGCGCCTTCAAATCCGGAAAGAGCGCAAAGATCTCCTCCATCCGCGCGCGATAATCGTCGGTACGAATGAACGCGCCCATCTCGAAGTTCTCCTGCACCGTCAGCGACGGAAAGACGTTATCAGTTTGGGGCACAAAGCACATCCCCAACCGCACGATGCGATCCGGGCTCCAGCCCGTAATATCGGTGCCGTTGAACGTCACCCTGCCAGCTTTGACCGATAACAACCCAAAGACCGTCTTGAGCAAGGTGCTCTTGCCTGCCCCGTTGGGACCAATAATCGTCACGATCTGCCCTGGCTCGACTCTCAAAGAAACCCCGTGCAGAATCTCCATCCCGCCGTAGCCGGAGACAACCCCCTGCACCTCTAAGAGTGCCATACCCACTTACTCCGTCATCACTGCACGGTATTGGCTCCCCAGATACGCCTCGAGCACGCGCGCGTCGCGCTGGATCTGGCTAGGAGTCCCTTCAGCTAATTTCTCGCCGTTGCTCATCACGATCACGGGGTTACACAAGTTCATCACCAAGTCCATGTCGTGCTCGATTAGGAGAAACGTCACGCCGCGCTCGTAGCAGAGCTTCTCAATGTTAGCCACAAGCTGCTTCATCAGAGTCGGGTTGACCCCAGCCCCCGGCTCATCGAGCAAGACCATCTGCGGGTCGGCCATCAGCGTTCGTGCTAATTCCAACAATTTCTTCTGACCCCCAGAGAGATTCCCCGCGTACTCGTCTTTCAAGTGAATGAGGTTGACAAACTCCAAGACAGCTAAAGCTTTGTCGCGGATCTCTGCCTCCTGGCGGCGGACAAGTCCCGGCAGAACCCACGAGTAAAAGAGATTCTCCCCGCGCTGACGAGCCGGCACCAGCATCAAATTCTCTAAGACGGTCATCTGCTTGAACTCCCTGGGGATCTGGAAGGTGCGGCACAGCCCCTTATGGAAGACACGGTGCGCCGGCAAGCCCGTAATATCCTCCCCTCGGAAGATGACCCGCCCGCTATCGGGCTTATAGAAGCCCGTGATGAGATTGAAGAGCGTGGTCTTGCCCGCGCCGTTGGGGCCGATCAGCCCGGTGATCGTGCCACGCTTTACCGTCATCGAGCACTTGTTGACGGCGCGCAGACCCCCAAAGTCTTTGACCACATCCCGCACTTCGAGCAAGACCTCTGAGCTCATCGCATCCCCCAGAACCAGGGAATTTGCCGAGATTATAGCGTATCAGATAGGGAGAGGGCAAGGGACTCTAAAATGTCGGTCCATGCTCCTCCCCAACGTAATGCTCCTCGAAGCTCGTATAGGCACGATGGAAGAGGAGCGTGAACGATCCCGTTGGGCCATTGCGCTGCTTGCCAATGATGATCTCTGTTTCGTGGACAAGCGGAGCTGTCTGGTGGACTGCAGACTCCTCTTCAAAGCTCTCTTCGCTGCCGGCATCCTCGCGATACAAGAAGAGCACGACGTCAGCTGTCTGCTCGATCTCCCCGGATTCTCTCAGATCTGACAATCTAGGCCTGCGCGGGGGGCGCTCCGGCGCGCGCGACAACTGCGATAAGGCTACCACGGGGATATTGAGCTCCCGCGCTAAGCTCTTCAGCGACCGCGCGATATACGCGACCTCTTGCTCGCGCACCTCGCTGCGCCGTGCGCTTTCTACTAGCTGCAAATAGTCCACAAAGAGCACATCCAGCCCATGCTCGGATTTCATGCGCCGCGCCTTGGCTTTCAACTCCAACACCGAGATACTAGGCGTGTCGTCAATAATGATCTTGCTGTTTTGCAGCTTATTCGCCGCGTTAATGATCCTGCGCCAGGACTCAGAATCCGTCTGCAGATATCCCCCACGCAACCGATGGAGATTGATGCGCGCCTCCGCGCAGAGCAGTCTCTCTAAGACTTGCTCCTTGGTCATCTCCAAGCTGAAGAACCCCACGCACTTGCCGAAACGCAGTGCCATATTCCGCCCAAGAGAAAGTGCCAGCGATGTCTTTCCCATGCTGGGGCGCGCCGCAATCACGATGAGATCAGACGGCTGCAACCCCGCAGTCATCTCGTCAAATCGCCTATAGCCGGTGGGCACCCCAGTGACCGTATGCTGGGAGGGATCGCGCTGAAGCTTTTCCAAGCGCTCAAGGTGCTCATGCAGAAAATCTCGAATGAGATAGAAGTTCTGTGTGAGCTGGAAGCGCGAGATCTGAAAGATCTTCTCCTCAGCAGCGTCGAGCAAGGGCTCAAGGTCGGATTCCTCCTGAAACCCCAGCTCGGCGATCTGTTGCCCTGCGGCCACCAGTGCCCGCAGGATTGCTTTCTTCTTAATAATCTCGGCGTAGTAGGGCACGCTGGCCGTCGTGGTGACTTTGGACAGCATCTCGCTCAAGTACGACCGGCCCCCAGCCACGTCGAGCTTGTTCAACTCGTCCAGACGATTCCCCACCGTGATCAGATCAACGGGCTTGCCGTCCTCAAAAAGCTCCAGAATCACCCGATAGACAACCTGATGCGACTTCCAGTAGAAATCATCAGGCTGAAGGGTCTGCAACAATTGAGGGATGACCGTCTCAGGCTCGAACATGGCCGCCCCAAGGACGACCTGTTCGGCCTCGCGGTTCTTCGGCAGCGGTCGCGCGAATTCATCGGGCACGCTCTTCTCACCCGCCCCCATTATAGCTGCAAAAACAGCTTCACGACAATGGGCCCAAGAAGCCGTGTCGGACTTGCAGATGAGCGCTCCGTGTGCTACAGTAGAGGGCTGTTGTGCGTCCTTCCCGCAGTCCTGCTCGTGGTGGGATAGCGGGGGCGCTCGGAACCATGGAGAAAGGAGGAAGCGATGTGGAGCTTCTAACGATTAAAGAGTTATTGGAGACGGGGGTGCATTTTGGGCACCGTGTGCGCAAGTGGAACCCTAAGATGCGCGAGTATATCTTCACGGAGCGCAAGGGGATCCACATCATCGATCTGGAGAAGACGATTCGCCTCTTTGAGGAAGCTTATCTCTTTGTGCGGGACACGGTGGCGTCGGGGAAGAACGCGCTCTTTGTGGGGACTAAGCGCCAAGTTCAAGAGACCATCGCTGAGGAGGCCCGGCGGTGTGGTGCTCATTATGTCAATACGCGGTGGCTGGGCGGGACGCTCACCAACTTTAGCGTCATTCAGAAGCGTATCCAACGAATGAAAGAATTAGAGGAGATGGAGCAAGCCGGGGTCTTCGACAGCATGCCCCCCAAAGAAGCCCAAAACTGGCGACGTGAATTGATGAAATTGCAGCGCAATCTTGAGGGCCTGCGCCATATGGATCAGTTGCCCGGCGTGCTCTTTGTTGTGGACACGATCTTGGAGAAGAACGCCATCCACGAAGCGAAGCTTCTAGGGATTCCCGTGGTCGCTATTGTGGACACCAACTGCGATCCCGACCCCATCGATTTCCCCATCCCCGGCAACGACGACGCCATCAAAGCGACGAAGTTGATCACGGCCCGTATCGCCGACGCAGTGCTGGAGGGTCGTGAGGGGCGCTCCGCTGATAAGACCCCAGTCAAAAAGCCAGAAGAGACAAGTGCTACCCTTGTAGAGGGCAACGGAGCCCCCACAGAGATACCAGACACAGAAGAGGGAGCTATCCAATGAGCACGGCATCATTGAACGAGCTTGTCAAAAGACTTCGTGAGGAGACGGGCATTGGGATTCTCGACTGCAAGAGAGCCCTCGAGCAAGCCAACGGCGATCTCGAGAAAGCCAAGCTCATCTTGCGCGAGCAAGGCAAAGAGCTGTTCGCGTCACGATCGGGCGAAACCAAGCAGGGGCGCGTGGAAGCCTATATCCATCATAATGGGCGCGTGGGGGTCTTGATCGAGATGGACTGTCAGACGGACTTCGCGGCCAATAGCGAGGCGTTCCGCGAGGTCTTAAAAGACCTAGCAATGCACATCGCTGCGGCCTACCCGCCCCCGCAGTACATCAAGCCCGAGGACGTGCCCCCCGAAGTCATCGAGCGCGAGAAGGAAGTCTATCGCCATCAAGCTCAACAAGAGGGCAAACCCCCTCAGGTCATCGAGAAGATCGTCGAGGGCAAGATCAAGAATTTCTATCAACAAGTCTGCTTGCTGAAGCAGCCCTTCATCAAAGACCCCACAGGGAAGACCACCGTCGAAGACATCTTAGGCGAGCTCACGAGCAAGGTGGGCGAGACCATCGTCGTGCGGAGATTTGCTCGATTTGAAGTGGGCAAATAGATTTCTCCTCAAGCTCTCCGGAGAGGCGCTGGGCGCGCGCGGGCTCGACACGAGCGCGCTCACGTCTATCGCTGAGCAGATTTATGGGGCACACAAGCTCAGCGCAGAGATCGCTATTGTCGTCGGGGCGGGCAACTTCATCCGCGGGGCGCAGCTTGCCGAGTTCGATCGAGTCGTCGCCGACCAGATGGGGATGCTCGCGACCGTCTTAAACGGCATGGCCCTGCGCTACAGCTTAGAATCTCAGGGCATCCCAGTGCTCTTGCAGTCGGCGATCCCCGTCTCATACGCCCAGCCCCTCGATCCCCTCAGCGCGCGTCACGCTCTGACCCAAAAGAAGATCGTGATCTTCGCCGGCGGGACGGGCAACCCCTTCGTCACGACAGATACCGCCGCAGCGATCAGAGCCAGCGAGATCGGCGCGACCATCTTGCTCAAAGCCACAGACGTCCCCGGCGTCTACAGCGCCGACCCCAAAAAAGATCCCACAGCCAAGCTCTATCCAGAGCTCACCCTCGACGAAGCCCTCGAAAAGAGACTCAACGTGATGGACTTGACCGCACTGACGATCTGTCGCGACAACAAGATCACGATCAAAGTCTTCGATGTCTTCCAGCCGGGAAATCTAGAGAGGGTTATCAGAGGGGAGCCGGTGGGAACGGTCGTGAAGCCTTAAGAGATTATGAAGGGAGGTTTTCTATGCGCCGCGCGCTCGTGCTGCTCATCGTGTCGGGTCTTTCAGCAAGCCAGCTCGTCCACCCCCAATCCCCACCCTCGCTCGTCTATCATGCCTACGACTTCACGGGAACGACCTCTATCGCTGGGTTTGGGACGTGGGAGTTTCGCTCGCTGAAAGACGATCTCTTCGCCCTCGCTGAAGAGCATCCCCAGATCGTTCAGGTCGTCTCTCTAGGGCAGAGCCACGAAGGTCGCGAAATCTGGGCCGTCAAACTCAGCGACGACGTCTCCCTCGAAGACCCGACAGAACCCGAAACGCTCTTGATCGGCGGCCAGCACGCCCGCGAGTGGATCGGCGTCGAAGTCCC
>JBEPZC010000032.1:0-9259 GCA_041641035.1 Candidatus Bipolaricaulota bacterium | reverse complement strand
ATCGCTTCGATCAGCAGTTTCGCCGTGAACGGATCCCCCACCTGCACGTTGGGACGCTTCGCTTCTGTCTCTCCCAAGAGATCTTCTGAGGCGAAGGTCGCCCCATGGATCCCGTCCCGCCCCGTGCGCGCTCCTACTAAGAGAATCTTATTGCCCACCCCACGAGCGATAGCGCGCTTGAGTTCGTGCTTCTTCAGCAGGCCGACGCACATCACGTTGACGAGACAGTTATCTGTATAAGCGTCCTCAAAATAGATATCTCCCCCGACCGTGGGCACTCCCACGCAGTTGCCGTAATGGGCGATCCCCGCTACTACGCCCTCAAAGAGCTGTCGGGCTCTGGGGTCTGTCATCTCGCCAAATCGCAGAGAATCTAAGAGCGCGATGGGCCGCGCTCCCATGCTCAGAATATCTCGAATGATCCCGCCGACGCCTGTCGCTGCGCCGTGGAACGGCTCCACAGCCGATGGATGATTGTGGCTCTCGACTTTGAACGCCACACACCAATTGTTCTCTAATTCTAAGACCCCAGCGTTCTCCCCAGGCCCCTGTAAGACGCGCTTGCCCGCCGTGGGCAAGAGCTTTAAGAACCTCTTGGAAGACTTATAGCTACAGTGCTCAGACCAATTGAGCGCAAAGAGCCCTAGCTCTAACTCGGTGGGCTTGCGTCCCAAAGCCGCACAGATCGCTTCGTATTCGCGCGGGGAGAGCCCGTTCATACGAGCACCTCGTGCAGCAGCGCTTGAAAGATCTTCATGCCGTCGGCGGTCCCAAAGAGACCTTCACTGTTGCGCTCAGGATGGGGCATCATCCCGAAGACCGTCCCCGTCTCGTCACAGAGAGCTGCGATCCCCTCCAGCGAGCCGTTGGGGTTCTCCCCGTGATACGTCAGCAAGATCTGATGGTTCTGCTTGAGCTTTTCGAGCGTCTCTGGCGGGGCGATGTAGCGTCCCTCGCCGTGGGCGATGGGCAGCTCTATGATCTGCCCATACTCGAAGAGATGGGTCAGGGGGGTCTTGTTGTTCTCCACGCGCAGCTTCACCGTCTTGCAGATGAATCTCTGGGAGAGATTTTTGGTGAGGGCTCCGGGCAAGAGCCCCGCTTCGGTCAAGATCTGAAAGCCGTTGCAGATGCCCAGCACGATCCCGCGCTGCTTCGCGATATACTCTGAGAGGGCCTCTACCACCGGGGTGAAGCGCGCGATCGCTCCTGCCCTCAGATAGTCCCCGTAGGAGAACCCCCCAGGCAGCACGACCAGATCATATCTATCCAAGTCGGTCCGACGGTACCAGAAGAGATCGGTCTCGATCTTCACGAGATCGTTAAGGACGTAATACGTGTCGTGATCGCAGTTGGAGCCGGGGAAGACGACGACTGCTGCGCGCATCAGAGCTCCTCCAGCTCGATGGAGTATCGTTCGATGACGGGGTGAGCTAGGAATTTGTGGGCGATCTCGGTGACGGCCTTGCGGGCCTGCTGAGCGGAGATCGCTTTGAGCTTGAAGGTGACGAGCTTCCCCACGCGGGTTTGGGAGACGTTCTTCAGCCCCAGCTCGATCATGGCGCGTTCGACGGCTTGGCCTTGGGGGTCGAGGAGCTCCGGTTTGGGTTCGATCCTGACGCGCACGAGAAATTCTTTCATAGTATGTCCATTCTGCGGGCCACTTCCCTGTAGGCTGTCAGCAGGTCCCCTTTGTCCTCGCGGAACACGTCTTTATCGAGGCTTTGGTTGGAGTGGGCGTCCCACAGTCTCATGGTGTCGGGGCTGATCTCATCGGCGAGGAGGATCTCGCCCTGTGGGGTTTTGCCGAACTCGAACTTGATGTCAATGAGTTTGAGAGCTCTTTGGGCGAAGTAGTCTTGGAGGATGGAGTTGGCTTGCAGGGCGTAGGTTTTGATTGTTGCGAGCTCTTCTGCAGTGGCGAGGGAGAGGGCGAGGGCGTGGGTCTCGCAGATGAGGGGGTCGTGGAGGGCATCGGACTTATAGAAGAGTTCGAGGAGGGGGGGCTGGAAGGTTTTGCCGCGCTCAAGGCCCAGTCTTTTGGTGATGCTGCCGGCGGCGGAGTTTCTCACGACGACTTCGAGGGGGATGATCTGGACTTTTTTTGCTAAGAAGCTGTGGTCATCGAGTTGTTTGAGGTAGTGTGAGGGGAGGTGGTGTGAGGTGAGCAGTTCGAAGAGTTTTATGGAGATTTGGGCGGTGAGGGCTCCTTTGCCGGGGATGGAGTCGCGTTTTGTGCCGTTGCCGGCGGTGACGGAGTCTTTGAAGAAGACGATGACGGTATTGGGGAGTGTGCCGGCGAGTATTTTTTTGGCTTTGCCCTCATAGAGGAGCTGCACGGTCTCACCTCGTGGAGGTATGGTAGCAAGCGGGAGGCGGTGTGTCAACTGGGGTGTGGGTTTTTTTGTTGTGGCTGGGAGGATGGGAGTGATTGGGCTGCGGAGAGGATTTCGCGGTGCAGGGGGATTGCTAAGAAGCTTTGGCGCAGGGATGGATCGGTGATCTGGTTGGCTGTCTTGAGCAGTTCAGAGTGAGCGGTGTGCAGGGCGTCGGCGGCTTCGGGGCGGCCAAGGGCGTGCAAGGCGCGATACCTCAGATAATGACCACGAATGAGGAGCTCGCCACCCCACCCATGGAGGGTGATCAGCTCCAGCGCTGCTTGAGCGGCGTTCAAGGCGTTCTGGCTCTGTGAGCACGCAAGAAGCGCTGCGCTTTGAGCAAGATAGATACGTGCTGTCAAATACGGCCAGTCGAGCTGTTGACTCCACTGGAGTGCCGCCTGAAGCTTCTGGAGGGATTGAGCGGGGTCGCCGGTATCGAGCAGGGTCACAGCCATCTCGAGCAAGCATTCCCCCTCTTCGGCATGAGCCCCTATTCTGTGAGCGCTCTCCGCGGCCTGCTGGAGATGCTCTTGGGCGCGGTGATGATCACCCAGCTCCCGATACGTGATGCCGAGCCATCGTTGCATCATGCATTGTCCAAAGGGATCTTCAAGCGAGCTGAAGATCTGGTAGGCTTCTTGGCTGAGCCTGAGGGCTTCCTGGTGCTGTCCCAGGAGCCGATATGTCTGGGCAAGGTTGCAGAGGCTGAATCCCAGGCCGAGACGGTCGCCTGTAGTTCTATCTATCGCAGCGGCTTGCTCCAGGTAGCTGAGCGCCTGTTGGTACTCGCCCAGATAGCGGTGTGTGGCTCCCATGTTGTTCAAGACAGCGCTGATTTTTGTGGGCTCGTGGTACAGCTTGAGTGCTGCTTCATAATGCTGCAAGGCTTGGCGGTACTCTCCCAGCTTGACCAAGGCGTTGGCGCAGTCATTGTGGGCATGGGCTTCTTTGAGGTGGTCGCGGGTCCGGAAGATTTCGAGGGCGTGCTGATAGTGTTGCAACGCTGCCCTGTAGTTGCCCATCCGAAAGTGGATAAGCCCGAGTTGATCTAGGATCACGGCTTGGAGCGTGGGATCGCTGTCACTGAGCTTATAGGCTTGCTGGGCAACCTGGAGCGCTTGGTCGTAGTGTGCTGCGCGGATATACACGAGGGCTTGCCAGTGCAGTGCCTTGGCGTGATGGAGCGGCTCTAATCTTCTCGCAAGCGAGAGCAAGCTCTCAAGGTTCTCTTGAGCTGCGTGGAGCTGTCCCTTCTTCAGCTGGAGGTCCAGGCGTTCGAGTATCAGATCGAAGTTCTTTTCCAGTCGTTGCCGCTCGGGCAGCCGGCCTGCCAGTCTCTGGACCACGCGGAGCCCTTGCTCAACCAGCTGGAGCCCTTCTTCGAGGTGATAGCGTTTTGCGTAGTCATTGATCGCCTTCAAGGTCCATTCCAGGGCGTGTACGAGTTGTCCACCATGTTCATAGTGCTGCGCCAGCTGTCCGGCCACTCCTGCCGCCACAGGGTCAGGGTAGACGCGCTCGAGGGCCTGCGCGATCCGCCGGTGCAGCCAGATCCGTCGGGGCTCTTCAATCCGGTCGTAGACGACAGCGCGCAGCACCTCGTGCCCAAGTTCGTACCGCCCACCGCGCTCGATCAGCAGCCCTTGCGATGCCAATTCTGCCAGATGGGTGAACAGCTCTTGGGGGGAGCCCTCCCATGCTGCTTCGAGGGCCTCAAGTTCGAGCTGTACCGCGCACGCCACCAGGTGTAAGACCCTTTGGGCTGCGGTGCTGACCCGCTTGATTCTGCGCTCTAGCAGCTGAACAGCTGAAGGGGTGAGCGCGATCTGAGCCGGATCGGTCAGACGCCACCGAGCCCCCTGGTGAACGAACGCCCCGTTCTCAAAGAGGGCTTGGAGCACGGCTGTTGCAAGGAGCGGATTGCCCGCGCTTGCCCGATAGAGCCGTCCCCCAAAATCCTCCGTGGTCTCCATCTCGTCGGCCAAGCTCCTCACCAGGTCACTCATCTCTTGCTCGCTCAAGCGGTGCAACACGATCTCCGAAAGCCGCCCTAATCGCAATCCCTGATGCCGTACGCGCTCGTGCTGAGGGCTCAGCTCTTCGGATCGCGCTGTCCCTATGATGAGCAGGGGCTCACGTGTGAGCTTCTCTAGAAGATAACAGAGAAAATCGAGCGATGAGGTATCAGCCCATTGGAGGTCGTCTATCATCAGGAGCAGGGGGGCGTGGCGGAGTGTGAGGGATCTGAGAATTGTAAGGGACGTTTCGAAGAGCCGGTGCTGGCGATGCTCCGGCGGGAGCGCCACAGAGGGCAGATTGGGGAATACGCGTCGCAGCTCCGGGAGTATCTGCGAGAGCTCCCCAAGCCACGCGGGCGGCACCTCCGCAAGACTCGGCACCTTGGAGATCCCCTGACGCAATACTTCGATCCACAGATGGAACGGCATGGGGCTCTCCAGCTCGTAGCACCGCCCAGAGAGAGTCTGTGCTCCTTGGTGCTCCTGTGCCCAGCGCGCAAACTCTTCGCTCAAGCGCGTCTTGCCCACCCCCGCTTCCCCAAGGATCAGCACCATATGCCCCTCACCACAGCACGCTCTCCTCAAAGCTGATGCGAGCTGCTCCCATTCCCAAGCCCGCCCGACAAACGGCGGCCTGCGAATCTTCCCAGGGAGGGCAAAAATCTTCGGCGCAGCCCTGGGATACACCTTCTCCCACTCAGAGACCCTCTCAGCTTGAATCTGTCTGTATAACTCTTCTGTCTGCGATGAGGGCCGCTCCCCCAGCTCCCGCTCCAACACGGCGCGACAGCGCTCATACGCGTGACGCACTCGAGCTCTCTCCCCCGCACAGAACGCATAGACCATCATCTGGCGATAGAGCGTCTCATGCAACGGGGATTCTGCTATCGCTCGCTCCAGATACCCCAGCGCCTCAGCGTACTGCCCACGCCGAGCTAAACAGTCCGCAAGCAGACTCAACACTTCAACCCAGCGCTCCCGAAAGCGCTCCCGCAGCTGCAGCGCCCACTCCTCATAGCGATCTTCGGCTAAGTACTCCCCACGGTAGAGCGCCACAGCCCGCTCAAACAAAGAGAGCGCTTCGTCGAACTTCCCCTCACCATGGGCGATCCGCCCGCGCTCTTCAAGCTGAGAAAACTCCTCGGCGTCTATCCAGCAGTCACTCTCCACAGAGAGCACATAACCCCCGCGCTGGGTGAGAATATAGCGCGACTGCTCCCCGCGCACCAGCGTAGGCTCGAGGATCTTTCTCAGCTCAGCGACGCGGCTGCGCAAGTTCGACGCGGCGCTCCGCAGTTCCTCCCCAGGCCACAGATACTCGATGAGCTCGTCGGTGGAGAAGACCCGCCCGCGCTCGCTTGCTAAGATCTTGAGAAGCGCTTGGGTCTTAGCGTTTTTCCACGCGTGCGGGGCCACCAGTTGCCCGTCGCGCTCCAGGGAGAATCCCCCAAAGAGAAAGAGCCTTACCCCATAGAGACCCTCCCCCCAGCCCCTCTCCCCTTGGGAGAGAGAGGGGCAAACAGGGTGAGGGAAATTATACGCAAAGTGCGCACTTTGCACCAGCTTTGCACAGGGCTGCTAGACTCCGGGTGTCGAACATCCACAACTCACACACAAGGAGGGAGATGCAGATGTTCGTCAAAGCAAGAGTCGTGCGGACGGTCGTGGCGGTTCTGGCCCTGGGAGTGTTGGGGACGGTCGTAGTGGGGACGGCACAACAGCCGACAAGCCCCGCGGACATAGCGAGCGCTCTGGTAGCGTATTATAAGATCGGCAACCGGCCCACCAGCATCACCGTTGCTGAGCTGGAGCAGCGCATCGCCTACTTTCCAGACTTTGGGGAGGGCACCATCGAAGCGATGAAGAAAGCCGCGCCTATCGAGACCGTGAGCAAACTCGTAAACTTAAAGAACAATCGCGGCAGAAATCTCCTCTCGCAAAAGCAGATCATCTTATTGCTGACCTTCTATAACCTGAAGCCGTAGGCCGGGCCGAATCCTTCTCCCCTCACCTGCCCCTCTCCCCTGGAGGGAGAGGGGCTGGGGGTGAGGGGGCTCGTGATTTACACCTCCCGCACAAAATGCACTCGCCCATCCGCCCCCTTCTCCGCATAGTACGCCTCAATCGAGATCGGCAACCCCAGATTGCGCAAGGCCTGCCCAATCTCCCTGAGATCCTCACGCTGACGCTCCTTGAGCGAACGGCCCACCCCAAACTTCTGCAAGAACTGCGGCACAAACTGCTCCGCATTGTACCACGCGCAGTCCTCATGCCCAATCACAATGACCCTCCTAAGCCCATGACGCTCCACTAAAAACTTCACCCACCTGTGCCCCACCCACCCAAACTTCGGCAGATACTCCGTCAGCAACAGAAACTGCGGCCCACCAGGAACCGCTAAAAGATCATAACGCCCCCGCCCTACCCCCAGATGCCTCTCCACAAACTCCTGCGTGTAGGGCAAGAACGCATTGCTCGAACAGGCGATCACCAATACCCTGCTCTCCTGCTCCACAAACGGCTCCCCTGAAATATAGACAGTCTCTGGCATATCTTTATCTCTTCTCTTTCTCTTCTTCGGATTTGATCCCAAGCTTGCCCAACAGCCCACTCAGATCAATCCCCAACGCTTGAGCCGCCTGCAGCAAGTTGAACATGGTCGTGGGGACGGTATTGGCCAGACGACTGAGCGTGCTAGCGCCATCGGGGGAGCCGCCACTGTCGAGCATGACGAGCTTGTCTATATTGCCCAAGGGAGCAGCAACAGCCCCAGCCACCGGCGCAAAGGCTTTGATGACATCGGGCAGCCTCTCTAAGATGAGCATCGTCTTGGCGGACTCGTCGAGCTTGGCAAAGGCTTCAGCCTTCTTGAGCGCGCCTTCAGCTTCGGCTAAGAGCTTCGCCTTGACGCCCTCCGCTTCAGCTAAGAGTTTCGCTTTGGTCCCTTCGGCTTCGGCTAAGAGTTTTGCCTTGGTGCCCTCGGCTTCAGCTAAGAGCTTGGCGCGCATGGCGTCGGCCTCACCCATGCCCTCCATGGCTAAGCGCTGTTTTTCAGCATCAGCGATGACGATGATCGCCGTCTTACGCCCTTCGGCCTCGAGGATCTCTTTCTGTTTAGCGGCTTCGGCTTGCAAGATGATCTGTTGTCGTTGGGCTTCAGCGGGCTTGATGACCTCAGCGAGGAGCTGACGCTCACGGCGGATTGCTTCGGCTTCGGCGACTTCGATCTGTTTTTTGGTGCGGATGAGCTCGATCTGAACTTCTTGTTCGACGACCTCTTGGCGGGCTTTGGCCTCAGCGAGGGGGCCGGCTTGGCGCGCTCGCGCTTGCTGGGCTTGGACTTCCGCCTCGAATTGGGCCTTCTTCACATCGCGCTCTTTTTCGGCTTGGGCGATCAGCGCGAGGTTCTCGTTCTCGCGCTCCTTGGCCTCGCGGAGCGCTGTGGTGGACTGAATAGTAGCCTCACGGGCTGCCAGCGCCTCGCCGATCTGGGCATCGCGCTTGACCTCGGCTGTGCGCTTCTTGCCCAGGGCTTCAATGTACCCTTCGGAGTCCCAGATCTTCTGAATCGTCAAGACGTCTATTCCCAAGCCGATCTTGGCCAAATCTGCCGCAGCCTCCATCAGGACTTCTTGATTGAACTTCGCCCGGTCCCGCACGATCTCCTCGACCGTTAAACGCCCAATGATCGAGCGCAGATGCCCCTCTAAGTTCTTATACGCGATCTGCTTGATCTCCTCCAGACTGCGACCAAGAAATCGCTCCGCGGCAGCTATGAGAGACTCTTCGTCATTGCGAATCTTCACATTGGCGACAGCCTGAGCGCTCACCAGCACCCCGTCTTTGTTGGGCATATCCCGCACTTCTAGATCAATGGGGAAGATCGTCAAATCGAGATAGGTGACGTTCTCGACGATGGGCCACTTGAGGGCTGCTCCCCCGGTCACGAGGCGAAACCCGATAACTTTCCCATCAGGCGTGCGGTGCTTGCGTCCATAGAAGACCGCGACTTTGTTGGGCGGCACTTTGATATAATTGCGCACCGCGGTCATGACGACCACCAGCACGACCAACGCGATGAGCACGAGCAAGAACGGCAGTGTGAACATAAGCTGTTCCCCCTTCTTATTAATAGACGGTCTCGACGAGCACGACGTCCCCTTGCACCTCGGTGATCCGCACGATGGTCCCCTCGGGGATCAGTTGATTGGTCTTGGAGCGCGCCAGGCGTCGGGTGGGCTGGGCCTTGACGGTGCAGCTGACTTCTCCCAGGCCTTGCGGGGGAATGGTGACTGTGACCCGCCCCGTCAGCCCGATCAGATCTGTGCTCTCGATGAGCGAGCTCGCCTCTTGGGAGCGCACCAGATTCATGGCGAGCAGATAGATGCCGCTCATCGCTGCTCCCGCCAGCACGCCCCACAGCGAGCTGAGCAACGCCGACAGATTATAGTACCGTGCGATAGCTCCTACCGTCCCAAACGCCGTCAGAAAGACAGCTATCGAGCGCAGGCTGAGAAAGTGCGGACCGCCGCCCTCGACCTCTGGGGCGGCTTCGATGTCATCGCCGAAGAACCCAAAGAACGCTGAGATCAGTAAGAGCACTAGGCCGATCGCGGCAAGAATGACGAAGACGATCATCTGCCTACCCCCTCTTCTCTATTGTACAGCGCGGTGCAGGGTTTTCGAAAGAATCTTAGCGGATCGTGCTGTGGGCAGGCAAGTGCGGGGTGACTGGGTCAGTCACCCCGCCGACGAATGGGAGGGCGGTGACCTGCCGCTGGGGAAAAATCCCCGACCCGGAGGCAAGGAACGGGGCAAAACCCTGGCGGCCGATGCGTACCCGCATCCACAGGGTCACCT
>JBEPZC010000031.1:0-9273 GCA_041641035.1 Candidatus Bipolaricaulota bacterium | reverse complement strand
CGGCGCAGCATAGGGAATCCCGCGAAAGACTGTGACAGCGCCGAGCGATTCTCCTCGAACGCAGCCTTGCTCTGTCAGCGCTATATTCTCGCCTGCAGGACAAGTCGGCTGCACGAAGCTCCCAAGCCCCAAGATCAACCAAAATCCTACTGCGAGCATCTTCGCATACATAGAACCTCCTCTAATGTATTTTAATGGAGTAGAGCCAGGGCTTTGCGCACTAACTCTTCGGTCGTCGTCGCGCCAGTCGCTTTCGCGCGTGCGACCGCGCGCCGCGCTTCTGTCTCATTAAAGCCCAATGAGCGCGTGAGCGCTTTGATCGCGAGCTCTTCTTGTGTCGTCGCCGGTGCAAGCGTTGGTTCGCCTGCGAGGGGGATCTTTGTGATCTTCTCTTTCAGCTCAACGATCAGGCGTTCAGCGGTCTTGCGTCCCACACCCTTGACATCTTCGAGGAGATCGCGCCGGTTCTGCACGATCGCTTGGACAAGATAGTGGGGAGTTGTCGCTGAGAGAATCCCCATGGCGACTTTGGGGCCGACACCTGATACAGAAATTAATAGCTCAAAGAGCTGGCGCTCCTCAGGAGTCGCAAAGCCGTAGAGGGCGAGATCGTTGGGAGTATAGTGCAGATGGGTGTAAATCTTCACCGGGCTGGCTTGGCCGCGCAGGGCTTCAACCGTTGCTTTGGAGACCATCACGCGATAGCCAACGCCGTTGGCGGCTATAACCAGCGAATTCTCAGTGAGTTCGACGATCTCGCCCTCGAGAAAGTCTATCACGGCTTCTCAAACTGCTCGTCCCCAACGCCTGTGTTCGTCTTGAACTCTAAGACCTCGAAGCTATCGGTCAACTCTTTGTCCTCAAGCGTCTTGAGGGCAAACGGCACCCAGAAGCCCTCGACTTGCCGGTAGTCGCTCAAGAGCTGCTCCTTATTCTTGCCTTCAGGGGTCTGGGTGACGATCTTGAGCGGCACAGAACGCTTCAGGTCGAAGTAAAAATCTACCGACTTCCCCTGCGCGTTGGTCATGCGCAGGATCTGTGTCTCTTGGCCGTCCACTTGAGCCTTCCCAACAACCTCGAACGTGTACTCCGCCCGCGCGATGTTCCACAAGAATAAGAGCGAGTCTAGCTCAATGGACTCACCAATCTCTGCGAGATCCTGTGCGGAGAGATCACGCACTCGCCCTCCAACCTCAACCCAGCCTTGCACGCCGTTGTAGATGATCGTGCTCTGGCCGCCAGTGAACTTGACCGTCTGCCGCAATTTATTAGGGAGCTTGATCCAGACCTCGCCCTCGACTTTGAACTCCTGTCCGCCTCGGAAGATGCTGCCACGGACTTTCACATAGGTGTCGCGCAGCTGTGCCAGCTTCCCAAAGCCCCCTTGAGCATCGAACGCTCGCTCTAGGAGCGCTTTCGCTTCGGGAGTGATCTGCGCTGCCCAGGTGAGCTCCGTTGGCCCCTTGGGAGCAGCGATGGCCGCGAGAAACTCTGCATACGGCTTGGCCCGCGCCGTCACTGGCCCCAGCCAATCCACAACATTGACGTCCTCTAGCGAAATCCCAGGAATGAGCTCTGTGCGGCCCTCGAGCGTCTTGATGTCGCTGAGCAAAACGATCGCGAGATTATCCGGATCGAAGCGATCTTTGATCGCTTGATTGGCTTGTTCTAATGTGACCGAGCGCACCAGCTTACGCCAGTTTCTGCTGCGCTCCATGCCGAACCCATAAAAATCGTTATTGAGCACGGTTGTCGTCAGCCCAGAGAGCGTCTCCAATCTGAGAATATAACTTCCAGCGATGTTGTCTTGTGCTGCTTGCAGCTCTTCTTTGGTTATGCCGTTCTCTTTGAACTTCTTGAACTCATCTAAGATGAGCTGAAGCGTCTCGAAGGCTTGCTCGTTGCGAGTGAACGTGGAGATCCGAAAATACCCGGGGAAGCTATAGCTGGGGAAGTAGCTGAAGATCGAATACGTTTTACCGGCTTTCGACCGGATTATCTGGAGCAAGCGTGAAGAGAACGCGCCCCCGCCCAAGACATAGTTCGCTAAGACCGTAGGGATGTAATCGGGGTCGGTGACGGCCAGCCCAAAATGCCCGATCTCGATATGGGTTTGTGTCTGGCCGGGCTTGTGCACGAAGCGCACTTTATATCCTTGGAGCTTGATCGGCTCCGGCAAGGGCGTGGGGGGGATATCCGCTTTTTGCCAATCTCCAAAAGCTTTCTTTACAAGGTTGATGATCTCATCGGCCTTGACGTCACCGGCGACGGCCAGCACAGAGTTGTTGGGCCGATAATACATCCCGTGAAAGGTGACTAAGTCGTCGCGCGTGATCGCCTTCAGACTCTGCTCGCTCATGGCACGCCCCAGAGGGTGAATCGTGCCAAAGAGCGCAAAGTCCAGATGTGCCGAAGCCAAAGACTCTGGATCGTCTTGAGTGCTGCGCACATCGGCTATTAACTGATTGCGGATGATCCCTATCTCTTTCTCAGGGAAGTTTGGGTTCTGCACAATATCTGCGAGCAGATCGAGGCCGACTTGGAGGTCCTTCTTCAGCACACGAGCGATGACATCGGTGCGCTCGACGTCGGCGCTCGCGCTCAGCACGCCGCCCACAAAATCAATGGATTCAGAGATCTCATCGGCCGTTCTGTTCGTCGTCCCCTGGCGCAGCATTGAAGCAGTGAACGTTGCCAATCCCGTGCGATCCGTCGGCTCGTGGATCGCTCCCGCTCGCACGCGCAGAGCAAAATGCACAATGGGCAGTGACGGCTGCTCGATCACGATCACTTTCAGGCCGTTGTCGAGCGTGACGGTCTTGATCGGGGGCAGCTGAATCGGCTCAATATTGCTTTGCTGAGCCCACACAGCTACTGATCCGATCAGCAACAATACACTGAATAACTTTATTGTAGTAAACTGTCTCATTGCGCGCCTCCTCCTTGGGGCTTGAGCGTCACGATAGTGAGATTCTCTCGCTTAAAATACGTCTGCGCCACGCGCTGCACGTCCGCAGCCGTGATCTTCTCATATTTGTCCTTGGCCTTCTCGAACTCTCTGTAATCGCCCTCGATGACTTCAGCTTCAGCGAGAGCATTGGCTACGCTGGAGATCGAATCAAGGCCGAAGACATACCGCGCTGTGAGCTGATTCTTCGCCTTCTGGAGCTCCCTCTCGTCTATAGGCTCACTGATTAAGCGCTCGATCTCAGTCAAGAGCGCCTCTTTCACCTGAGCTGGGTCTTTGTCGGGAGTAAAGAACGCATAGATCAGCATCGTGCCCAAATCCTTGAAGACGAGCGGGAAGCCTCCAGCAGCGACGCTGATCTGCTGCTCACGGACGAGCTGTTTATAAAGTCGGGAGCTTTGCCCACCGGAGAGGATCAAGCTGATCACTTCAAGAATGGGCTGGTCGGCATGCCCGCTGCCCGGCACTTGATACCCCCCGATGATGACGGGCAGTTGCACCGCCATCTCGAGGGTCTCCTCGCGCATCTCGGTCTGTGGCGGCAGCGTGATCGGCGTTGGAGAGGGCGTTTGGGCCTTAGGGATCCCGCCAAAGTGCTTCTTTGTCAGCGCGAGCACTTCGTCAGGACGCACGTCTCCGGCGACAACCAAGACCGCATTATTCACAGCGTAGTACGTCTGATAGAAATTCTGAAGGTCTTCCAATGTAATGCTGTCGAGGTCCTCCATGTAGCCTTCGGGGCCTTTGGCGTAGGGCGTGCCCGCGAACGCAATATCTCGAAATTTATCAAATGCTTTGCTAACGGGCTGATTCTCTAAACGGACGCGCCACTCTTCTTTGACGACCTCGCGCTCGGAATCTAAGTGCTCTTGGGTGAGCACGAGATTATGCATCTGTTCCGCGAAGAGATAGAGAGCCAGATCGAGCTTCTCTTTGGGCAATCGTGCCCAGTAGCCCGTGACGTCATCGCGGGTAAACGCGTTATCTTGTCCTCCGGCTTGGTCTATGAGCTTTGAGTGCTCTTCGGGGCCGACGTTCTTGGAGCCTTTGAACATCATGTGCTCCATGAGATGCGCCATGCCGCGCTTGCCTGGGGGTTCATCTTTGGAACCGACGCGATACCAGACGTTGACCGAGACGACCGGGGCTGTTGTGTCTTGATAGACGATGAGCCGCAGACCGTTATCGAGCGTGTACGCTGTAATAGCACCGACGGTGGTCGAAGGCGGCTTGGTCAGAGTCCAGACGGCTAAGACTGCCGCGATGACCGCGACGACAACCACCCCACTGGTGATCCACAGGGTTGAGCGTTTCGCCTGTTTTGGTGCTTGTGCTTCCATATCTAGGCAGATCGCCTCCTTTGAGAAATTGACTATCGTCCCCGTTGCGCTATTGTACGCCACGCGTAACGAGAGTGCCAATTGACATCTTTTTTGCTTATATGCTACAATTTGTGTTAAAGCGAGAGCGGATACTATTAGGGAGGGCGTTGTGGGCAGAGCACCACCCCAGCTAAGGGTTCAGCTCTTGGGTGAGTTTTGCTGCTGGCGCGAGGGGCAGCTTATTCCTCCGAAGCTATGGAAGACCACGAAGCTCCATGCACTCTTTGCTCTACTCATTACTGAGCGTGGGCGGGTCTTCAGTCAAGCTCAGTTAGCAGAACAGCTCTGGCCTGACTCCGAACATGGACTTGCTCTTGTGCGCCGACGCATCAGCGAATTGCGCCATATCTTAGAGCCGGAGCTCAAGAGAGGTTCCCAATCTCAATATATATTGCGACGATCCCATAGCTATTATTTTAACCCTAAAGCTGACTGTTGGGTGGATATCGAAGAATTCGCCCGGGCTGAACGAGAGGGGCACGAGCGGGAACGTGTCGCTGACTGGTCGGGAGCAGTCAAGGCATACAGTGTAGCAGAACAGCTCTACCGAGGAGACTTTCTCGCTGGAGATAACGATGATTGGGTTAGAAATCACCAAGATCATTGGCGCGGACGGTTTTTGTATGTGATGACCCGCTTGGCAGAATGTTACAATCAACTTGGTCAGCATCAAGCAGCTATCGAGGTCTGCCACCGTGCGCTTCAAGTTGATCCTCTCTATGAAGAGTGCCATCGTCAACTCATGCTCTATCACTATCAGCGAGGAGAGAGTGCTCAAGCATTGAGAGTATATGAAAACTACTGTCGTAGGCTCGCTCATGAGCTGGGGTTGTCTCCATCACTTCACATGGAAGAGCTGCGACGACGAATCATCCAAAGAGCGATGCTAAACGAGCACAGTTAGAAAAACATCTACGAGATTGCACTCTGTGCAAGGGAGTTAGTACTGCTTGGCAGGCAACTGGGATCAAGCTTACTAGTATAGGACAAGTTTAGGATAAGCTTAGGACATTTCGGGATAAACTTAAAAATATCCACAAAAAGAGTTATACATAGAGTATCAAGGTTGGAAGTAATGGGCTTCAAGCAAATGTTTGTAGCTACCAATTCACGAAGAGAGGGAACCATATTGATGAAGGCAAGATTGTTCATTATCTTATTAGTGGGTTTTTTGATAGTAATTATTTTCGTTACAGGTTTCTCTCAAGGAACCAGAACCTTAGAGCGAGGCTATCTAGCGTTCATCAATGACTATAACGAATGGACAGCAACCGTCCATCCAGGATTTTTCTACTCAGTCTGGATCAGAGCAGATGATATATGGGTTGATTTCGACTTATATGTCTACGATCAGGCTAGGAACTTAGTTTGCTCAAGCGTAGGCCATGGCAGTATAGAGATATGCGTCTTCTATGCGTGGGATAGTGTTTATCATATCAAGGTTGTCTCCGTAGGTGGTTGCCCACCTCCATCTATCAAGGAGAGACCTTGTGGAGAGGGGTGGTACACGCTAGGAATCTAGTGAATGGGGAGTCTATACCCGATGCCATCGGGTAAAAAGCCATACAGAAGGAGGAGAAAACATGACGAGGGTCAAGGGAATCACGAAGTATATTACGGTGCTAATGCTCGTGTCCGCGTTACTGGCGATTAACTCGTTCCAAGCAGGCTTTTCTCAACCTCCAACCGGAATACAACCACAGATTGCAGAATCCCTCAGCTACATTGCTCAATTGCTCGTGAAGCAGACAGTAATAAAGTTCGACACTGTACTTTACCAAAACCGATTCGTTACAGGGAAGCTCTTGACGCCCGAATTGGTTTTTCGTCTGGATGCAGGTGGGGGAAGGCTGCTGAAGACCAGTGAGATTGCAGCGTTGATCTTCGAAACGGGCAAAGTCCAGATCGTGCTCCAGTCTGGAGAGCGCCTCCTCGGACAATTGCTAACGGATGTTGAGATAGCCTTAGTTGGCCACGAAGATCTCAGAATGACTCTTGCACATGACGTGATGCACATTGGCGCGGGAATAGTTGTCTTGAGCGGCCAGCTACAAAGCTTAACCAATGTCGAGTTGCAGGGACTGTTGGCTCGCTTCCTCAATTTGATCACGTTTTCCGATATGATGGTGTTCCAAAACGATGGCATCGTAGCTGGGAAGGTAACCAATCAGGTCTTCCAGATAGATGAGTTCTACTTTAACAAAGAAGATATTGCGGAGATCATCTTCGGGACACCGAGTCAGCTCAGAGAGCGTTCAGGCCGGGTTAGGATTGGCACCATACGAACTCCTACAGTTACTATAGAGTTCTCCCCGACGAGCTTCACCTTCCCTACCCAAGCCTTGGCTCGCATCCTTTTCACAGATCGGACAGTCACCTTCAGTAGGGCAGCTGCTCTTGCAGAGCGTCTGCTTCCTGGTGATCCAACAGAAGGGCAAAATCCACGAGGTAGACCTTAAAACTATAACATTATAACTAGTGGGCTATAGTCGGTAGAGTAGATTAAGCTCACAAAAGACAAGCGAGGAGCTTCGATGTGAGGCTTCTCGCTTGTTGTTCTTTTCTATATGTCCGTTAAGCTTTCTTAACGGACTTAAATCCCAAGAATACAAGAGGTCTCAAATCCGCAAGGGATATGTGCTTTTTAGCTGTCATCTCTTTATAGCCTCTCAGTTGGTTCGCAATATGAACAATCACCCTCTCCCTAGGGTCACGCCATCTTTAGGCAATCAACGGCCATTAAACAAGAAGAACGTGAAAACTCCCTTCGGAAGGGCGCTCCCTCACGGACAATAGAACGGGAACTTGCATGGCTTCTTCTCCGGCTTAGGCTCCTCAGGCTTCTCAGGGGTTGGCTCTTCAGGTTTCTCCTCGCCCTTGATCTTGATCTCGACAGTCTTCTCGCCGTAGACGAGTACCTCACCTAGAGCTTGCGTGCGCTTGAACTTCGCTTGCGACTCTGTCTCTGTATCTTCGCTATCTTCGGGGGATTCTTCTTCAGGAGAGGGCAAGTTCAAGAACTCCACCGTCAAGCTGTTGTTGCTCGTCAAACTCTGGAGAGCTTCGATCAGCTCCTCGAGGGAGTCGAACTCTGGAGTCTCTTCGTCTCGACTGCTGCGCCGAGGACCACCAAACGCTAGCAGCGTCACACTACTTGTGTCCAGCTTCTCCGGCAATGGAAGCTCGCCCTCCACTGTGTGCTCTTGAGCACGGTACCCCTGCAAAGTCACCGTATACTTGACCGTCTCGCCAGGCTTGTAGCTCTCCTTGTCGGTCTTGATGGATTTGACGCGCAACGCATTCACAGCGCTCTGGACATCTAGCGCGATATCTAACGAATGGAAGCCCACATCGCGGAACTCGTTCCGCGCAAGTGTAAAGAGCGTCTGGGCGATCCGTAACGGCCCAGTGACAGCAATATCGCTCAGGCTCGCAAAGACATCCGTGCGCGTGAAGGGCTCACTCAACGCGTCAGCTTTGAGCGTGTAGCGGACGACCATCGTACCCGGCCCGATCCTATTCAGCGTCCGATCTACTGCATCCAATGCTCCTACCAAGAACAAGAACGGGATCAGGCTTTCATAGTATGCGATCCGAAACCGCACGGTGTTCGTCACTCCAAGATCGCGATCGGTGACAGTCAAAGAGACAGAGAGCAAGCGGGGTTCGACCTCGGAGACTCCCCCCACCCCTTGCCAGCGATCCTCAAAGATCGTCCCTATAGTCTTCCCTGGCACCCCGAGCTTAAACGGCGTTTCCAACGACTCCACCGTGTCGAGAATATAGGCATCTGTCAAGAAGAACTCCGTCTCGCCTGCGGGGAAGAGCCAGTGCCCAAACCCTAAAATAAAGCGATCTTCAACGTACGAGACGGTGCCGAATGCCCCGATGGTGACGTCACCGTCGGTGAGCATCACGCCGAAAGGACCACCCTCCTGAAGCTCGAGGGGATCGCTCGTGTACGCCGACGCATGAGCTGCTGAACCAGAAAGCCCTGTCGGCTGTACTCGAATGCTATAGCGCTCTTCAAGCCCCTGCGACAGTTCAAAAACAAAGTCTTCTTGCGCGAAGGGTAGGAGCGTCTGGCGCATCCCCGCGGCGCGCATCACGCGCTCACTCATCCCGTCTCTGAGATACTTCAGCGCCCGACCATCAAGCCCCGAGACCAATAACGGCGTCGCCGCTGCTTGAATGAAGATCGTATCGGGATGCTGCGCGCGCTCGCTGGGCGAGGGCATCTGAGAAACGACCGTAATCTGTTTCACCTGCCCATCTATCTTTATCGAACCAATCACACCCGATGGGGGATCAAAAGCGCGACTCATCCGAGTCTGAGCCTTCTCTTTGAGAGGCTCTATGAGCGCTAGCATCGTCTCGATGGGGCGCACCAGCGCGATGGGTTCTGCGCCGACTTGAAACCCCCACGAACCCCACAATGCCCCGGCTAACTTATTATGAATATAGATGGGACTGCCGCTCATCCCCGCAGCGACCCCGCCCGCCTGGCGGATCGTCGGCCCGCTCACCCGCACCACAATGTGATCGTCCAAGACACCAGGGTTGTCAATAACATCAATGACCTTGACTGAGAAAGTTTGGATCTCATTGCCCTTGATGACCGTCTTGCCAAAACCTTCCATGCCGGCTTTGATCTCACTAAACGGGAGAATCCGACCGTTGGAATTTGTAGGATACGCCCCTAACCCAACAGCGACGACCACGCTGAGGGTGACAAGAGCAAGCGCTCGAACTCTCATATATATGACCCTCCTCAGTATGAATCTCTCAGGAATTGTTCCGAGTTTGACATCTATCTCTGAGTGACGTGGCGCACTATGGCAGCAGCCCCCTCTTCCATATTAGCGACGGGCGTGATGCCTTGAGCTTCTAGAATCTTTCGCCCTTCCATCTCATTCGTTCCCG
>JBEPZC010000030.1:0-9434 GCA_041641035.1 Candidatus Bipolaricaulota bacterium | reverse complement strand
ATCGCGTGGGCACGCGGCAGCCGCAATCTGGGACTATCGCAGATCATGCTCGCGCGACGTGCTGGGTGCTGACGAGTCCTTCTCCAGCTCTGCAAGCTGCTGCTCACGATAAGCTCTATCGAGCGCCGCGAGCAACTCGTCCAGTTCCCCTTCAAGAACGCGATCTAGCTGATAGAGCGTCAGATCGATGCGATGATCGGTCACGCGGTTCTGCGGGAAGTTATACGTTCGGATCTTCTCGCTGCGCGCGGCCGTGCCTATTTGAATCCGCCTCTGCTGAGTGATCTCTTGCTTCTGCTCCGATTCGATCTTCTCTTGCAGCCGTGCACGCAGAAGCTTGAGCGCCTTCTCTTTGTTCTTGTGCTGGCTCCGCTCTTCTTGGCACGTCACCACGATCCCTGTGGGCTTATGAATCAAACGGACGGCCGTCGCCACTTTGTTGACGTTTTGTCCTCCTGGGCCGCCAGCGCGGAATGCCTCAAATTCTATGTCCTCATCGCGAATCTGAACCCGCACGTCCTCAATCTCGGGGAGCACCGCGACCGTAGCCGTGCTCGTGTGAACCCGCCCCGATGCTTCAGTTTCTGGGACGCGCTGGACGCGATGGACGCCGCTCTCAAACTTAAACTTTCCAAACGCCCCCGGCCCGCTCACCTCAAAGACGATCTGCTTAAACCCCCCTAAGTCCGTAGGGTGGGCATCGAGAATCTCTATACGAAAGTTGTGGGCGTCCGCGTACTTCTTATACATTCTGAAAAGATCGGCAGCGAAGAGCGCCGACTCCTCTCCCCCAGCCCCAGCGCGAATCTCCACGATCGCGTTGCCTGCGTCGCGCGGGTCTTCTGGGACAAGCAAGAGCCGTGCCTCGTCCAAAAGTTGGGCGCGCTCAGCTTCAGCACGCTTAAGCTCCTCCTGCGCCAAGGCGCGCAACTCGTCATCACCATCGACTAGCTCACGGGCTTCTGCTATAGACTTCTCCAGACGCTGCAAGCGCTCATACAGCTCCACAGGACGCTTGAGCCGCGCATACTCCTGCGAGAGCTGGATATACTGAGAACTATTAATGACCTCCGGTTGGCTGAGCTGATGCTCAAGCTCATAATATCTTTTGCGTAGCCCCGCTAAACGATCCAAAAGACTTGCCATAGCCCTTTTACTTTAAGCGACACAGCCCGAAGATGCAAACGCTCCCCCTCAGTCGGTTTGACAAATCCCCTGCTACACGGTATAGTGTAGATTTGTCCGATTCCAATAGCACTTTTAACGGCGTTCGACACGTGAGGAGCTTTTTCCAACATGCAACTGTACAAAGTCGCCAAGGAACTCAACACGACCATCAGCGAGCTGGTCACACGGTTAGAGAAGCGGGGCATCAAGAAGCGCAAGCACAGTTTCGAAAGCCTCACTGAAGAAGAGTATAAAATCGCACGGGAGCTTTTCGCTGTACCTCAAGCGGCGCCCACAGCCCCCACACCGCAGCCGAAGCCCGAAGCCCACCCAACGCCCTCGCCAACTCCATCACGAGTTTCCGAGCCCAAGCCTCAAGTCGAACCGACTCCCCACAAGCTCGAAGCCCCACGCCCCCCTCAAGCAGCAAAGCCCACCACAGTCGCTCCAGCGCCAAAAGCAGAGCCGACAGTCACCCAACAAGTGCTCGAAAAGCCCGCTGCCCCTGCAAGGCCGAAGGTCCCACGCCCGCCGGTCGTCACGATCTTAGGGCACGTCGACCATGGCAAGACTACTCTTTTAGACTATATTCGCAAGACGCGCGTGGCCGCCAGCGAAGCCGGGGGGATCACCCAGTCCATCGGGGCGTATCAAGCCGAGTATAAGAACAAAAAGATCACGTTCATTGACACGCCAGGCCATCGGGCGTTCGCCAACATGCGCGCCCGCGGCGCCCAAGTGACCGATATCGTCGTGTTAGTCATCGCTGCCGATGACGGCATCATGGAACAGACACGAGAAGCGATCAGCCATGCCCGTGCCGCCAAGGTCCCCATCATTGTCGCTATCAATAAGATAGATAAGCCCACGGCGAGCGTGCAGCGCGTCAAAGAGCAGCTAGCGCGCGAGGGGCTCACCCCCGAAGACTGGGGCGGCGACACCATCACCGTGCCGATCTCAGCGATCACCGGCCAGGGAGTGGACGATCTTCTAGAGATGATCTTACTCGTTGCAGAGCTGCAAGAGCTGAAAGCCGATCCACATGCCCCGCCCAAGGGAGTGGTGATCGAGAGCTCCCTTGACGCCACGCGCGGCCCCTTGGCTACCGTGATCGTCCAAGACGGCACGCTGCGCGAACGCGATATCGTGCTGTGCCATACGGCCTATGGGCGCATCCGCGCCCTCCTAGACGACCGTGGCCGCCGCGTGAGCGAGGCCGGCCCCGGCTCGGCCGTCCAAATCCTAGGGCTTTCAGACGTCCCTGGAGCTGGAGAGCGCTTCGAGGTCGTATCCGATCTCATGGAAGCGAAGCGGATCGTTGAAGCCCGTCTCGAAGAGCTGCGCCGCAAGCGCTTAGAGAAGACACGCCGCTCCATCCAAGATATCCTCCAGCAGCAAGAGCATGCGAAACAGCGCGTGCTGCAGATCATCCTCAAAGCGGACAGCGCCGGCTGCCTCGAAGCCGTGCGCAATGAGCTGAAAAACATCAAAGTCGAGCCGGTGCAGCTTGAGTTCTTGCACGAGGGCATTGGCAACATTAATGAGAGCGATGTCCTGCTGGCCTCGACAGCTAAAGACGCGGTGATCATCGGATTCCGCACCTCCGTGGACGATAAGGCAGCGCACATGGCCGATCAAGAGGGCATACCGATCCGCGTTTACGATGTCATCTATCAATTGACCGATGACGTGAAGAAGGCCTTGCAAGGTCTGGTCGCTCCCCAGGTCCGTGAGACGAAGATTGGCGAAGCCGAAGTACGGCATGTCTTTAAGATCCCCAACGTTGGCCCTGTGGCAGGCTGCTACGTGCGCGATGGCCAAGTGCTGCGGGAGGCGCGCGTGCGCGTCAAGCGCAACAACGCCGTGATCTTCGATGGTACGCTGGCCAGCCTCAAGCACTTTGCCGAGGACGTCAAAAGAGTCGAAAAGAACCAAGAGTGCGGGATTCGTATCGCAGGGTTTGACAAGATACAAGTTGGGGATATTCTAGAATTCTACACGCGCGAGGTCGTGCCGCGCATATAGAGAGTTCTGAGTTGGGCGTGAAACTCAGAGCTGTCTTGGGGTGGTCGTATGAAAATCGGGGTCGTGCGCGTGACGCTCCGCCTTCATGAGCCATCTTCCCTCAAAGAGAAGCGCCACATCGTCCAAAGCCTTATCGCCCAGATGCGTCGCAGATTTAACGTCTCCATCGCCGAGATTGATCGCTTGGACGACTGGAAGTCCGCCGTGCTTGGGGCAGCGATCGTCTGCAACGATGGACGAGTCAATAATGCGCTCTTGGCAAAGCTAGTGGAAGCCATCGAGCACTCTAAAGAGATCACCGTCGAAGACTACGAGATCGAGATCCTATGAGCGCATGGGGCTTAGCGCGGTTACAAGAGAAAATCCACCGTCGTCTCAGCGAGATATTGCAGTTTGAGGCGCGGGACCCACGCCTGGAGCGCGTGACAATCTTTTCGGTCAAACTCTCAAAAGATATGCGCCACGCGTGGGTCTTTGTGGGCGTGTTGAGCGACTCACCTGATGAAGAGATAGAATCTCTCGATACGTTGAGAAAGCACCGCGGCTTTCTGCGCACAGCGCTGGCCCAGCACTTGCACATACGGCACACTCCACAGCTGCACTTTGAGCTGGACCAAGCCGAGCGGCGCGCCCGACGTCTCGAAGAGCTGCTTGGGAGAAGCCCCTGAATTTTGCCTGGGCTGACGCTCTCATTGTATGATACTGGCAGCCCAAAGCGTGAGGAGGTCTTGCTATGAACGTCGCGCATCTGCTTGAGCAAGCTGCCCACCAGTATCCGGAGAGAACGGCTTTGTATTTCCCCGGCATCCCCAACGCCGTGCCCCCACGGACGATCTCGTACAGAGAGCTTTCGGAATGGACGAGCCGGTTTGCCGGAGGGCTCTTATCGGTGGGGCTTGCCCCTGGAGATCGCTTCGCTGTCTATTTGCCTAATCTGCCCCAATTTGTGATCGCGATCTGGGGCGGGTTCAAAGCCGGCTGTGTCCCCACCCCCATGAACCCCACCCTCAAAAAACGCGAGATCATCCATCAGATCACAGACTCCGGCGCAAAGCTCATCATCGCTCCGGTCTTCATGCTCGAAGAAGTCGCCAAAGCTGCCCAAGAGCTGCCCGACCTGAAAGTCTTCGTCGTTGGCCCCGGATCAGCGTATACAAATTTTGACGAATTGCTCAAGCATCCACCGACCTTCGTCGAGCGCGACGACGACGATCTCGCCCTTATGCCCTACACCTCGGGGACGACCGGCAAACCCAAAGGCGTCCTGCTCACCCATAAGAACTTAAGCAGCAATATTCAAGCCGTGATGAAACTGATGCAAGCCAAGGGCGCAGGGGAGCGCTTGCTCGTGCCCATCCCCATGTTTCATATTACGGGGATGACCGTGCTCATGCTCAGCCCACTCTCCATGGGCGTGACTATTTATCCCATGGTACGATGGGACGCTGAACACGCGATGCAACTCATCCAAGAGCATAGAATAACGAGCATGGTCTGCGTCCCCACGCTCTATATCGACCTGCTCAATCACCCGAAAGTCTCGCAATATGATCTGAGTTCGCTGAAGCTGTGCAGCTCTGGTGGCGCTAAGATGCCCGTCCCCGTGATCGAAGCGATGCAGAAGAAGCTGGGCGTGACCGTCTACGAGGGCTACGGGCTGACGGAGACGTCCCCGGTGACGCACACGAACTTAGCAGCTCCCAAACCGAAGATCGGCTCCATCGGCTGGCCCATCGAAGGCGCCGAGTGCAAGATCGTCGATGAGAACAACAGACGAGTCCCACCAGGTCAAGTTGGGGAGCTGTGCGTGCGCGGCCCCATGGTGATGAAGGGCTATCACAACAACCCCGAAGCGACACGACACGCCATAGATTCCGAGGGCTTCTTTCATACAGGCGACTTAGCCTACGTCGATGAAGAGGGCTACTACTATATAGTAGATCGCGTCAAAGACATGATCAACGTTGGGGGTGTGAAGGTCTTCCCCAAGGAAGTCGAGCATGTCTTGTATGAGCACCCTGCTGTTGCCGAATGCGCCGTCGTGGGGATTCCCGATGAGCGCAAGGGCGAGACAGTCAAAGCGTATATTGTGCTCAAGTCCGGCTATGAGCCCTCGGAGACTCTTGCCGAAGAGATTCGCCAGCACTGTCTTAGGGAATTAGCCGCGTACAAGCACCCACGGGAGATCGAGTTCGTCAAAGAGCTGCCCAAGACGGCATCAGGGAAGATTCAGAAGTATATGCTTCGGGGACGCTAAAGGCTATTTTCGTTCTCCCGGGTTGCTGGTGCCCTGGGCGCGCTTCTCTGCGCGCACCCGCGAGACCGCATACCCGAAAAACCCGATCATCCCGATAATCCCAGCGATGAGAAAGACCTTCGGCGCTGTGGGCGGCGAAAAGACCATATATCCCAGCCCGATAAACCCGATCACCGCGCTCACCACTATAATCACTGCAAAGACCAATTCACCCATCGTCCATCTACTCCTCAGTCCAAGATTTGTCCCATTCTAACAGATAGAAGCCAAAGAGGCTAGTCTTGTCTTGTGAGGGAGGGCACCAGACTCATGTCTGTCTGACGCTGCCCCAGGCGTCCCAAGTCGGGCGGAAGAAGTCGCGCCCCTCGGTAGACCTTAGACACCGTTGCTCAGTCCACCAGCTCTTAGAATAAGAACGACTACGTCTTGAAATGAAGCGAGGTGCTATGCGCGGAAAGATCTGTTTGCTTGCTCTTGTCAGCATAGTCTCTCTCTCTTTGTCAAGCGTGATCTCACAAGATTCGGTCTACGCGGACTGCCCCTTAGTGATCACGATCACGTCCAGCCCGTTCGCGCTCGTCGCTTCAGACGGACCCAAAGTCGCCACGCTCTCCGCCAGAGTGCACAACTCTGGCTCAACGGTTCTCAAGAACGTCACAGTCTTTCTCGGCAACGGCACGACCCCCGGCTCGTTCAACGATGTCGGAGGCCAGAGCCTTCAGATGCTCGGCTCCCCAAGCGAAGCAACCCGATGGCTGGGCAACATCCCCGCTGGAGCAACCCGCACTCTCTATTGGCACGTCATCTATCCCAGCACTACAGATATTTCGTACCCATACACAGTGTGGGCGACGTCGGAGAACAGTTGCGGTGCATCGCGGGACGCGACATTGCAAACGAAGAGCGCTTCAGCGTTAAGCTCTAGCAAGATCCTCCCCAGCGACGGCTCGATAGTCGTTGAGCCTCAGTCAAGCCAGATCGGCGTCGGGCAACTCATCACGCTCACGATCAGGGGGTTTGATCTAGGAGCCGTAGGAGCTGGCCCCGAAGCTGTTGAAGACGTCTGGCTCCAGCCCGTCAGCACCCCCAGCTTCGATCCCACGTGTCTACGACTCATCCGCACCGAAGTCGCGCTGAATAGCATCAGATCAACACCCTACAGCGATCAGCTCTACTTCACGGGCATTGGCTCTCACAACCCACCGCCAAACTATACACGCAATCCATCAGATTATGTCACATATACGTTCATCGGGCTGCGAAACTGTTCGACGACCTTGCAACCCTATCAACAAGCTGCTTCCGGTAGCGGACATAAATTCAACGCCGACATCGGCGCGATCACCGTCACTGTTCATGTGCGCGATACTGTAGGAAAGCCATCGCTGGATACGTCCGTCACGCCCACAGCAGCAACCCCCGGAACAACCCTTACGTATTCGATTGCTTACGGCAACTCCGGCGGTGCTCCCGTGGGCGATCCCCTGTCAGGAAGCAGCTTCACGATCACAGATATCCTCCCGCCTGAGATCACATACGTTGCGGGAAGCACGAGGTGCAGTGCTCAGTGTCTTACGCTTTGGTCTACCGATGGCGGCGCGACGTTCGTCACGACCGAGCCACCTTCTGCAGCCAGCGTGAATGCCCTCCGCTGGGTTATCCTCGAGCCCATCCCTGCTGGACAGAACCCCGCAGGCACTGTGGGCTTCCAAGCCACGGCGACCTCAGCTGATACCGTGTGCAACACCGCTCAGGGCACACTCAACTCGACGTCACATGTCGCTTCCGATACAGCGTGCGTCAACAGTTCAACAGATATTGAGTTGTCTCTCTCTGGACCCACGACGGTGCTCCCCGGCGGCTCGCTCAATTTCATTCTCAATTATCACAATGCCGGGCCGTCGGTCGCTGAGGACGTGCAGCTCGCTCTCACGCTCCCTGAGGGCACCCAGTTCGTGAGCGCCAGCTCCACACCCATGAGCAATGCCGGGCAGACAGTGACGTTTTTCGTCGGCTCGCTGGCACCCGGCCAGGGCGGATCCGTGAGCATCCAAGTCGCGGTGCTCAGCTCCGTCCCCACAGGCACCACCCTGACGACTATTGCCCAAGCAACGACAGCCTCCCCTGAGACGAACACCGCGAACAACTCAGCGTCCTTGACAACTACTGTAGGAACAGCTTCCCACAGCCCGCGGCTGCAAGCGATCCTTACGGCGTCCCTCGTCGAGGACACGCCCCCCATAGGCGCTAGCCCAGGCGATACTCTCGAATACTCTACGACGATCACCAACACGGGACCGGTCGCTGCTACGGGCGTCGTCTTTCGCTTGACTCCAGACCCCAACACTGAGCTCGTCGAAGACAGTGTCATCACGACTACAGGGACGATAGTGACAGATTCGCAGATTCGGGTGGATTTAGCTACTCTCGCCCCCAACGCATCAGCGACGATTCAATGGAGAGTACGCATCAAGAGCGCGCTCCCCCAGGGGACCATCAGCATCCGTGCCCAAGGGATCGTCTCCAGCAACGAGTGCCCTGATGAGCCCACTGATGACCCCACGACGGTCACCGCGCACGACCCAACAGAGCTTTTTGTCAGTGCAACGCCATTGCTGAAAGCCCAAAAGACGTTCTCGATCTTCAACGATCTTGATGGGGATGGCCAACCCAGTCCCGGAGATATCCTCAAATATACGATCACTGTGACGAACGTGGGGCGCGAGAACGCCGGATCTGTTGTATTGTCTGATCAACTCGACCCGAACGTGACGCTCGTGATCGGCAGCGTGACGACCACCCAAGGGGCAGTGCTCTCTGGCAACTCAGAGAACGATAGGTTCGTCCAAGTCAATCTCGGCACGCTGGCGGGAAATAGCCAAAGCGCAACGGTGACGTTCCGCGTCGGGGTCAACGCCTCTCTACCTGGTGGTGTCGCAGCTATCGCGAATCGCGCCCTCATCAGCAGCGATAACGCGCCCAGCTTTGCCAGTGATGACCCAGCTACCCCCGCTGCCGATGATCCCACCGTCACTGTCGTCACCAGGCAACCCTATGTTCTCGTCTTCATGCGAGATTTTCTGAAGATAGACGCCGATGGCGACGGCCTCCCCACCCCTGGGGATACGCTGAGCTATCATATCGAGCTCATCAATATTGGCAACGCTGACGCGACCAACGTCTTTATCAGTGACACCCCCGATCTGAACACGACCCTTGCTGTGGGCAGCGTGCGCGCTTCTGTGGGGACTGTTCAGACAGGCAATTCCATGGGAGATAGCTCTGTGGGGGTTTTGATAGACAGAATCTCAGCGGGAGATAGGGCTTCTGTTTCATTCGATGTCACGATAAAGAGCAATCTACCATCAAGCGTGATAAGCATCGCCAACCAAGCGCTCGTCAACGTCCCCGGCCTGGGAAGCACGCCCAGTGACGACCCCGACACCCCAGCCCTGGCAGATGCGACGAAGACAGCGATCGCTGCTGCGCCCCTGATGCACTTCACCAAAGATATCTTTCTCGTCTATGATACCGATCACAGCGGCACCATCAGCCCAGGCGATATCATCGAATATACACTGACGCTCATCAACACAGGGACTCGAGATGCTCGAGACGTTTCCTTCTCAGATACAGTTGATCCCAACACCCGCCTTGTCGGAGGATCGGCGAGCTCCACTCTCACTGGCGCTGTGGGGACCATTGGAGCCTTTGGCGGGCAAAGACGCTGGAACTTCCGCGTTCGAATCAATAACCCTCTCCCCTCAGATGTGCTGACGATCTCCAACCAAGCCCAGATTTCAGGCTCCAATATATCTGCACAATACAGCGATGATCCCCGAACCCCAACGCCCAACGACGCGACCCTCGTCGCTCTGAGCGGCTCGTTCTTGCTCTGCGGCGACGTCGACAACAACGGGATCGTCCAAGACGCTGACGCCCAGGTGGTCGCCCGCGCGATCTTAGGAGCCATACAGCTTACTGA